>JAGGZZ010000049.1 GCA_021161765.1 Candidatus Methanophagales archaeon
CCATTATGGAATTAACAGAGTTAGACAAGGTGGTTATTGTAACTATTTACGTCAGAGGGAATAGAAGCAAAAAAGCTCATTTTCCTGTCGATTTTATTTGTAAGGGCTTTCCTTCTCATCAGCGTGGTGAAGTCAAAAGGAGAGTTAGGAAGTTGAGGAAGAGGGGTTATCTTTCAATAAAACCACACCCTTCTGGGATGAGCTATGGATTAACGGATGAAGGCTGGAGAATAGCACAAGAATTGGAAAAGGATATTAGAAAGATGAAATAAAATTCAATAAAATATGAAAACAGAGAACCTGTCATGCGTGAAAGTGGAGAAGAGAAGAGGTGAAGAAATCCGGGGAGCATTGAAGGAACTCGAACTGCTGAGAACCGATGCAAGGATAACCTCCAACGACAATTTTATTTATTTACCACTTACGCGGGAGCTAAAAGAGGAGGAGATAGGTGAAATAGATGTTACAGAACTTTTAACCGCCGAGTTTGAGCTATTAGAACAGAAGAAAAGCATAGAAGACATCGTTGGGTTCAAACCATCTTATGAAATGGTAGGCGACATTGCGGTGCTAACTGCTGTGGATTTAACCGGGGAGAATGAACAGCTCATAGCACGTGCGCTAATGACGCTGCATAAAAACATTAAAGTGGTTGCAAAGCGGGTTTCACCGGTGGAAGGTGTGTTCAGAAAGAGAAAAATGAAAATAATTGCAGGTGAGAACAGGACAGAAACGATACACAGGGAGAACGGATGCCGATACAAGCTCGACCTGGAAAAGGTGTATTTTAATCCGCGGCTGGCGAGTGAACGAAATAGAGTGGTATCACAGGTCGAGCGCGGCGGAGAAGAGGAGATAATAGACATGTTCGCAGGTGTCGGTCCCTTCTCCATACAAATCGCTAAACGAGCACCTCAAAGCCACGTTACCGCGATTGACGCCAATCCCGATGCGATACGCTATCTCATAGAAAATATAGAACTGAATGGTCTGGGAAACGTAGAAGCGATAGAGGGCGACATAAGAGAAATTTACGAGCGGTTCAGAAACAAAGCGGACAGGATAATCATGAACCTACCGAAAAGCGCTTATTTGTTCCTTCGGGAAGCTCTGTCTATGCTCAACCCCCGCGGAGGGATAATTCATTTTTATGATTTAGAATCCTCTTATTCTGATGCGACTGACGAAGAGACAAAATCGCATGAAATTGAAATTGCGGCAATAAACAAAGCGAAAGCGAAATTAGCTGCGAAAATAAAAGAGGCGGGTGATGTGTTTCACTTCCGTTCGCTGGAAATACGGGATGCGAGGAAAGTGAAGCCCTATGCTCCTTATGTATACATTATTGGTATAGACGCAAGGATTATTGGTACTCCGTAATAAATTGCAAAGGCACGGAGCCCGATACGCTCTGTTATACGCCTATAACGTTTGGCGTCTATACGAAGTTGCACTCTCCCCTATCACCTCAATAATCATGGGGAACACCTTTAATATGTAAAAGGAGATGTTCATGGTCATCCAGCTTTTCGAGCCAACCGTAATTGGCATCGGATTTCGCATCCAGGTCTTTTATATATGGCTTGATATCAAGCACCGGGGTTCCATCGAACACATCCAGGCCCGACGTTAAAATCTCGTTATTTACGATGCGTTTTATACGGACAATGCTAAGCCCGATGCAATTCGGGCGAACTGGTGACCTGCTTGCAAACACACCCACCTTTACTCCTCCCGTCCATGGAGGAGATACAATCGTTGACTGCTCGCGTTTCACACGATGTATATAATAAATAACATAGAGATAGTGAAATCCGGCAAGTTCATAGAGTCCTTCGGTATATTGGGGCTCAACTACAATACGGAAGTCACCTTCGTCCTCCTCCACTGGCTGATATGGTGCATTATCCGTATACGGAGTTCGAATAACTCCTATCTGTCCCAGCTCAAAGCTCATGATTTGTTCGGCTTGTTTTACTTCTTTTGATGCTTTTTGCATCGTCTCTGCTTCGAGTTTATCTCCCTGTTTTGAGCCGCTATATTCGCCTATCTCCTTATTTGCCAATTCAATATGTCTATTCGCCTCTTTTAAAATTTTAACCGCTTCTTCTAATTCGCAAGCAACCTTTTTAAGCCCCTTATCTTCTATTCTCCTGAGCCACTTCTCATTATCCCGAATATGTTCATTATTATGGCTAATCCAGTAAGGCATTAATATCTTCAATTTTTCAATGGTCGGATCAAGCCCTCTTTGGCTATTCGGTTGCTCTGTCATGGTAGTAAAATCAAATGCATAAGGGCATATAAACTTAAAAGGAATTCTTGAATTGAATCATAGTCATTCCAGTAACAAATTGGTAAATTAATAAATAAGAATGACTATATCTCTCCCTTCTCCTCAGACCGCTACAAACACCCCTTCCTTCCCGGTCTTCATTATAGCACCACCACCACTATCCCACATTGGCATCCTGAATTTGATCTCCTCTGCCTTTACTCCTATCTGCTTGCCCACTTCTTTAACGTGTTCGGGTAAACGGAACCCCACAGATAGCACCGCCATCTCGAACTCTTCCTCTTCCTTCTCTTCTTTTTCACCTTCAGCCGCATATTTCAATCTCAAATTCTTTGTCGCTTCCGTTTCTGTGACCTTAATGTTCTGGATTTTAAAGCATTTGACGTCTTCCGTATCAGTATCTTCGTAGATTTCACGTGCAAAGATACAACAATCCACGCCCCTTTCCTTTGCGCTCTTTGCTTCTTGTAACAACAATTTGAATGTGATGGGTGAACTTTCATCTCCATCTGCTTGTATAAACGCTATTTTTTTCGGAATGTCGCCGTCATACGGTCTCATTATGATTCCGTCATACGGTCCCGACTCGCTCAGTATACGTTCAAACTCCATCTGCGTAACCACGTTTTGATACATGAAATATTCTTCTCTTGGGTTCTTCTCCTCCATCTCCGCCGCAAATATTATCTTTTCCACCTTCAGCTCCATTTTCTCCTCTGTCTGGCGGTATTCTATTGCATCCCGTGGGCATACCTCCGCGCATATTCCGCAGCCAATACATTTTCGGCAGCTCAAACATCTGTTCGCCTCTTCCACTGCTATTGCCTCTTCGTAGCCCAGCTCCACTTCGTTAAAATTTGTTATCCGCTCTTCTACCCGCAGTTCAGGCATCACCACCCTTTCTTTGTGCTCCATAAAATCCTTAAGCGCGAAATAATGTTTTGTGAGGTTGAGTTTCTCGCGGGTTTTGTATTCCTCCAAATCCATCTCGGATTCCACCCTGAAATCTGCTCGTTTATTGCCACTTAGGTATTCGTTTATACTCAATGCTGCTCGTTTACCTGCTGCTATCGCTTCTATTACCGTTGCTGCTCCAGTTGCAGCATCTCCACCTGCGAATATCCCCTCTACGGCTGTTCCGCCGTCCTTTGACGTGCTTATCC
>JAGGZZ010000005.1 GCA_021161765.1 Candidatus Methanophagales archaeon
CTTTTCTTCTGGATCAACAATTCCTTTCAATGCGGCAAAAAACTCATCTGCGGCATCCACCCGCCTTGCATTCATATTCCTCGCTTTGAAAAAGTTCATTACTTGCTCTGCTTCGCTTTCGCGCATTAAGCCATCGTCAATGAAAACCGCTACCAATCGGTCTCCTACCGCACGATGCGTGAGCACTGCACAAACGGTAGAATCAACCCCTCCTGAAACCGCTATGACTGCCTTTCCATCCCCAATTGTCTCTTTTACCTCTTCTACCTGTCTTTCTATAAATTTTTCCGGCTCAAACATTTTTTCTTTTTACCTCCTCAATCAATACTTCGCTGTATGCTATTCGTTTATAAATCTAATTGCGATTAATTATAAAGATAATGCGATGCCAGACAGAGATAGCATAATAGAAAAGTGGGAAGCAAAAGATAGAGTAGTAGTGCTCGATTTTGGGGGGCAATATAGCCATCTCATCGTGAGAAGGTGTAGAGAATTAGGCGTTTATACGGAACTTCTCCCGTATGATATACCCATTGAAGAGCTTAAAAGAGGAATAGAAAGAGAGGAAGGAAAAGGTAAGATCAAAGGAATTATCCTCTCCGGTAGTCCTTTTAGCATCCACGACCCCGGCAGTCCGAAATGCAGTCCCGATATACTTGATTTGAACATACCTATTCTCGGGATTTGCTATGGTGCACAGTTGATTGCGTATGTAAAAGGGGGTGTGGTAGGAGAAGGAAGGAAGAGCGAATTTGGAAGAACAGAACTGTTCTTTAAAGATTCTGACCTGTTTGACGGGTTAACTGAGAATGAAAGCGAGAGCGGAATAAGCCCTTACAGGGCTTGCGGGGTCATGGGGCAGAGCCCCACAATCTATGGCGTTCAATTCCATCCGGAGGTTCACCATACGGAGAAAGGGGAAAAAATCCTGTGGAATTTCCTATATAAAATATGCGGCTGCGAGAGGAATTGGACGATGGAATCTTTCGTTAGAGACAAGATAAAAGAGATAAAGAGAGAGGTAGGTAATGATGGAAGCGTGATATGCGGGCTCAGTGGTGGAACAGACTCCTCAACTACCGCATTGCTCGTCAATAAAGCTATCGGCGATAGACTCACGTGCATCTTCGTTGACAATGGACTACTGCGAGAAGGCGAAAAAGAAGCGGTTATAAACACGTTCAGGAAGAACTTCAAGATGAGATTGGTGTTCGTAGATGCGAAAGAGCGTTTCTTGAAGGGATTGCGGGGCGTTAAGGATGCCGAAGCGAAGCGGATGGTGATAGGCGGACTGTTCATAAATATCTTTGAGGAAGTGGCGAAGGAACTCGGTATGCCTCCACAGATAGTGGATAAGCATCCCTTTCCTGGTCCGGGTCTCGCGGCTCGTATAATAGGTGAAGTTACAGAAGATAAACTGAGGATATGTCGTGAGGCATCGCATGTGGTCGAGGGGGAATTGAAGCGGAGCGGGTGGTATGATAAAGTGTGGCAGGCATTTGCAATCGTGGGCGATGACGTCGCTACGGGCGTACTCGGGGATGCGAGAAGCTTGGGCAGAATCGTTACGATAAGGGTGGTTGAGTCCAAGGAGGCGATGACGGCGGATTTCGTGAAGCTCCCGTATGAACTGCTGGAGAGCATTAGCAAGCGAATAACAAATGAAGTTAAAGGCGTGACCTGGGTAACCTATGCGATTTCTTCTAAGCCGCCGGCGACGATAGAGCCGTGTTAAGTATTAACCACAAGATTACACAGATTTTCACACAACTTTCTTACCTTCGGTAAAAACCTTGACTAAAAACATCCTCTTAGTTTTTCTTTTAGCACAGGTTTTCTTTTTATGAAAAAGAAAAAGTGTGGGGGTTAATCTCGTGAAATCTCGTGGTTTATTATTTGCTATTTATTACTGGAATGACTCTAAGTAGATTAAAGAGTAATGCGTCTCACGTTAATGCCGCAGGAAGAAGCTGGTGCTGGCAACCAGAAGCAGGTATTTATTATCGGGCACAAAAACCCCGATTGCGACTCCGTATGCTCTGCTATTGGCTATGCATACTTCAAAAATATTGTTGACCGGGGATACCTGTATATCCCTGCAAGGGCGGGAGAATTAAATAGCGAAACAAAATTTGTCCTCGAAAAATTTGATTTCGAGCCCCCGATAGAAATAGAAAGTCTTGCAGCCACAGCCAGCGATATGGACTTGAAAAAACCTATTGTCGCTTCACCCTACGATTCTCTTAAGGATGTAGCTTCTTTGATGAAAGAAAGGAATATCCGCACGGTCCCCATCGTGGACGCAACCAGAAAGCTATCAGGAATTATTGGTCTGAAAGACATCGCTGAACACTATATTGATACGATGGGCTTTGGTGACTTATCAACCACTCCAATTGACCTGAATATACTGGTTGATACCCTGGACGCAAAAGTAATTACCAATCCCAAAAACATCGAGAACCTGACGGGCCGGATTTTTATTGCAGCAATGCAGAAAGCAAGGATTTTAAACAGAATACAAGCAGGTGACATCGTTATTCTTGGCGACCGGACGGATGTCCAAATAGGTTTAATCAATACTGGTTGTTCTGCTCTTATAATCACCGGCAATTCCACCATTAGCCAGGAAGTCATCTCTTTAGCGACCAAAAAAGGAACGTTAATTGTTTCTTCTCCGCATCACACGTTTGCTACCGCCAAGTTGTTCGATTTGTCCACACCTCTTCATTCTATAATGTCTAAAGACGTCCCCGCAGCAGGACTTTATACCAGGATTTCTGAGATAAAACGTAAAGTCGTAGAATCTAAATATCGCTGTGTGCTATTGGTAGACGGCAACAATCGCTTGATAGGTATAATCACAAGGACGGATTTGCTTCAACCAATAAGAAAAAAGGTCATTTTGGTTGACCATAATGAGATTTCGCAGGCTGTTGATGGTGTGCAGGAAGCAGAGATACTGGAAATCATTGACCATCACCGGGTTGGAGACATATCTACACTGATGCCTATCCATGTTCACAATGAGCCTATCGGCAGTACGTGCACCATCATTGCTGGACTTATACTTCTTCATCGAATTGATATCCCACCAGAAATAGCGGGGTTGCTTCTCTCGGGCATCCTTTCTGATACTTTAATTTTGACGTTGTCCACAACCACGGAACGAGATAAAGAAATTGCTCATAAATTGGCTGATATTCTCGACGTTGAGATTGAAGAATACGGCAAAGAACTTCTAACCGCGAGTATAGGCATAAAGGAAAAATCCGCTAAAGAAATCCTGTTTCACGATTTTAAAGAATATCTGCTGGGTACGAAAAAAGTTGGTGTAGGTCAAATAATGGTTTTGGATGAGGAAGAGATAAGGGCAAAAGAAGAGGATATTAAATCGGAAATGGAACAGTTGCGTAAGGAGAAGCAATACGATTTGGTCGCTTTCCTCATCACCAATCCCTTACGAAAGGGAGAAGAGATTTTTGTCAAAGGAGATAAGAGGATAATTGAAAAGGCTTTCGCGGTCAAAATACAGGATGATAAATGTGTTATTCCAGAAACTTTATCGCGAAAGAAAGATTTTATCCCGGCGATAGGATACGTTTGCGGCTGCTAAATCATTACATTTCACCGCAGAGAACGCAGAGACATAAAAAAACCAAATTTAGACGCAGATTAACACAGATTAACACAGATTGAAAATTAATTATGTAAAAGGAGGAGGAGAAGAAAATCAGCGTAAATCCGTGTAAATCTGTGTCTTATAGAAAAAGGGGTATATTTTATATACAACTAAAAAAATCTTACAACCTCACGTGAACACTATTCTCATTTAAATACTGTTTGACCTCACGAACGGTATATTCCTTATAGTGGAAAATAGAAGCGGCGAGTGCCGCAGAAGCATCCGTGAACTTGAATACGTCCTTTATGTGTGAAAGCAACCCACAGCCACCCGAGGCTATCACAGGCATATTTACCCGGTCGCAAACCGCCGCGGTTAACTCCAGGTCGAATCCGTCTTTTGTCCCATCGCGGTCCATACTCGTGAGCATTATTTCACCTGCTCCTCGTTCCTCTACCTCCATTGCCCATTTTATCGCATCCACACCCGTGAACTTCCTGCCGCCGTAGAAGGAACATTCAAACCAGCATTTGCCTTCTCGCGTGTCTATTATCTCCCTGCCCCTCGTTTCCTCTTCACTTCGCACATACCGCCTCTTCGCATCTATTGCAACCATACAAGCCTGACTGCCAAACCGTTTTGCAAGCTCATTCACCAGTCCAGGATTCTTTAATGCTGCCGTGTTCACCGAGACTTTGTCCGCACCGGCATTGAATATCCTTCTCGCATCCTCAAGGCTGCGAATTCCGCCACCCACGGTAAGCGGCATGAACACGTTACTCGCGGTTTTCTCTATTACGTGTGCCATCGTCTCTCTTCTTTCGTGCGATGCGGTGATGTCCAGAAAGACAAGCTCATCTGCGCCTTGCTCATCGTATTCCGCTGCGAGTTCCCATGGAATACCTGCGTATCGTATCTGCTTGAACTCTATTCCTTTTACTACTCGCCCCCCAGGCACGCCAAAATCACAGTCCAAACAGGGGATTATTCGTTTTGCTAACATTTTATTTTTTTTGCACACAGGCTAATAATCTCTTTGTCCCTTTTACTTATCATATTCATTCACCGTATGATATTAATTATTAGCTACACTATTTATATTTGTTTCTACAGTGCCGAATTTCGGATAACGTTTCTGGGCTTTGCGAAGTGTGAAGCATTTGGGCGAACGCAGTGAGCCGCAAAGCCCGTGTTGGACGAAGTTCGGGGACATTTTTTTTCATTCTGACTGTTTTGCATCTCTTATTTTTGACTCCTCGGCAAGATCGCTCAGTAAATAGAACCAACGGTATTTTTGCTTGAGCTTCCTTTCCAATGGTGTACCGACAGTCTCTTCGATTGTCTTCTGTGCGACCGTCCCTACCCAAGGCACAAATCCGATTGGCATAGTTACATATGATATAATTTTACGATATCCCATAGTTCGCCGTTCTATCCCTAATACTTCCCTCAGAACACTTCTCGCAAATTCTTGATCGAATGTCACCTTACCTTTGACTGCCTTTTCCACCATCTCTCGCAAATCGATTACCCGCTCGTCGTGGAGCGCATTTATCAGAATAGAAGTGTCATCGATTGCAAACTCAGGAAAGGATACTTCGAAGAGTTTTTTGGATTCCTCAATTCGACGTTCCTCTTCGATGTCTTCCTTACCTACGGATAGGAACTTAAAGCGGTAAAAAGGAAGAAAGTCTGCCCAATCATGGAAGCCTACTCCGATTTCGTTGGATAGCACAATGTTGGCATTGACATAAGACAAGTAAGGTCGAAGCAGTTGTCTTAATGCCTCTCTATACTCTGACCTTTTTCGCTTCCCTATAGCGGATTCAAACATTCTTTGCACCATCCTGTGTGTTTTAAACGCCTCATCAAGGTAGTAGGGCGTGTGAGAAGGCATATCCTGATAGATATCTTTACCTATTAATGACTTTTTACAGAGATGCCTCCAGATATTAAGAGAAGCTCGAAGTGGCTCTGCCCATCGGTCCTGCATCCTCAAGTCGTGTTCCAACATCTTTTGGAGGAGCTTGTGATTGCGCTTCAAGATATGTCCAAAATCTACAAGCTTGATGAATCCTTCGTGGTAGAGCTGCCTGATTGTGTCTGATACCCATCTGTAAGGCCCGTTGTATGCACGTTCTTCTTCTAATAATACGAAGGTTGATTCATCGAGAATCAACCTCTCACAAAGAAGAAGAGCAGCGTAATCAGGCATGAAAACATTGTTCATAGCACGCATCCTTACCGGTGGCATGCGATGAAACAAAGACCAATCTTCGGGAGGTTCAAAGTCTTCCTCGGCAACCCCAAAAGATGTGAGCATTAGTTCCATCTTATGTATCTTCTACCTTCTTTCTACTTATAACATTACATCAATTGTTGCATCCAGTTATCCAGCGGACAAAAAAGATTTCCGTTTAAACCCTTACAGGGTTTTCGGGGTCAACGGGGCGGAGCCCCGTTATTGAACTCCTCCTCGCTCTCGAATTCAAACCGCAGAACCTTATCCTTGAACCATCAAACTTTAAGAAAGTTTGATCAAATTTGCTTCGCTAATTTCCAGATTTGACTGATTTATCTTATCACAATACTCTTTAAGTGCATTA
>JAGGZZ010000030.1 GCA_021161765.1 Candidatus Methanophagales archaeon
GAATGGGCAGTGATTCAGCAGGGAATGAATCCCCGCAACCGGTATGCAAGAAGGTACCACTGGCTCTCTTCTTCGGTGGAAAGGTATGATGAAGAGCCACACCAGGGGATTGTCGGCGTGATGCACGAGAACGTGCTGGACTTGACGGCAAAGAAGAGCAGAGGTTGCCGGGGAATGTCCGTTGACCTTGCTAAGACGGCACCCGGTGAATTAGAGCGACTTTATAAATCGCTTGGCGGCGGCAGAAGAAGGATAATAGAGAAAGGACAAAAGACGCTTTTCAATTTCGATAACGTTTTGAGCTCAGACGCTGCGGCAAAAGTTGAGGATGAGAGGTCGCGGGAATTGGTGTACCGGTTGCCGAGGCGAGTGAACTGGGATGCGCTTCGTGTGGCATACGATACCCAGCCGGAGAATTACGAGCAGTTCTTGTACATACGCGGGGTTGGACCTGCGACCGTACGCGCTTTAGCGCTTGTCTCTGAGTTGATTTACGGCGAACCCGCGAGCTGGCAGGACCCTGTTAAGTTCTCGTTTGCCTTCGGCGGGAAGGACGGCGTGCCCTACCCGGTGGATAGACGCACGATGGACGAAACGACGGAGATATTGAGCAATGCCGTGAAAGAAGCGAGAACGAGGATGAAGAACATTTATTAATATTTTATAACGAGATATCCTTTTATAAATACAGGACATAGAACGTAGGGGTCGTGGCCTAGTCCGGAAGGGCAGCGGGCTCCAGACTCGCCGATCGTGCGTTCAAATCGCACCGACCCCATTTAATTTTTTGTGAACAAATGCTAGGAGTGCCGCTTTGGGAATTAGAGAAGTAGAAAATAATAGGTGTACGGATGTATACATTAAAATGTATAAACATTTATAAGTAGGTATACATTAAAATGTATAAACGAGCAAATGACAGGTATTGATAAAGACATTTTCATAAAATATATTTTTGCTAAGCTGGCTGAAGCCCCCACGTTAGCAAGAAGTTATACGGAAACCGGAGGCAAGAAGCTTAAGTACAGGACAGTGTACATCAAACTCGAAAAATACGTAAACGCTTTTTTGGTGGGAAATACCGAGAATAGGCTAATTGTCTTGCCAGGCTTAAGGGGTGTTGGAAAAACTACCGTCATTTTTCAAATCTATGAATATCTCCTGCATCAGAAGAAGGTAGCGCAGGATAGAATTCTTTATTTCTCGACAGACGAGTTAAAGGCATATTTAGACGGAAGAATAGTAGATGCAATCAATATTTTCATCCAGGAAGTTCATCGTACATCATTAGTGAATCTGAACAGAGAGGTTTTTGTTCTCATTGATGAAGCTCATTTTGATAAGGAATGGGCTCAAGCGGCAAAAATTGTTTTTGACCAGACCAAGAAGGCTTTTTTGATTGTTACGGGGTCTTCGGCATTAAATCTTGAGCTGAGTGTGGATGTGGCGCGAAGAGCGAAGCGAGAAGTTATGTTTCCAATGAATTTTTCTGAATACCTGCTTTTAAAGCATGATTTCTATCCCCCACGGGGGATGGCAGAGAGCATGCAGGGATTGATATTTAGCCCGACTAAAAATTTAAATTTAGCACATGGAACAAGCACCGCAAACGAATTGATGAGGAAATTAATAACCGTAGACCAACCAGTAGAGAAGGAATGGGAGGATTTCTTATGTTTTGGTGGATTTCCATTTGCGTTACGCATGAACCAGATAGACACGCATGAACGGATATCCAGTGTAGTTGGAAGAGTTATAGAAAAAGACATCTTTGCCTTACAGTCCTTTAGCACCGAAACGAGAGATACCATATCACGAATTATAGCCTTTTTGGCACTCCAAAAACCCGGCGGGACATCGGACGCAAAACTTGCAGCAAGATTGAATAGGTCGCCGACTATGATAAGGAACATTTTAGATGTTTTAGAAAAGACCCAGCTTGTTTTTAGTGTTAAGCCTTATGGTGGTGCAGGCAAAGTCGTAAGAAAGCCGTGGAAGTATTATTTCTTATCTCCGTCAATTAATGCTGCGATACGATTCAAACTTGGAGTATATGACATAAGAGATAGGGAAATGATAGGTATATTAGCAGAAAATCTCATTGCATCCTATTTTTTCAGAATGAAAGAAACCCTTAATATACCAACCGGATTTTTTTATGCTCCTGAAAAAGAAGGTGTGGCTTTTCTTCTTCAAACAGGAACGGGCGAAACAATACCTGTAGAGGTGGGTATTGGGAAAAAGGACGAAGGTCAGATAAAGAAAGCCATTGCTCGATACCACTCCGAATATGGTGTGCTAATATCAGGCACAGAAGAAATAAGCATGAAGAAGGGGATAGTTCGCATACCCATAACAAATTTTGCGTTTGTGTGATGCATACTCATAAAGAAGGTAGAGTGGGCAAAATATAGTGATTTACCACCGCGGAGAGCGCAGAGTACGCAGAGTTTTAAGGCGTTTCCAATCATTGTTTATGCTTTCTGGTTGTATATAAAGTATAGCTTCCTTCTATTTAAGACACTGATTTACACTGATTTACGCAGATTTAGTTTAAAGATATAGCAATTTCACTACAAAATTAGGCTGTGCCGGGTAAATTATTCCCTTACGTGTTTCATTATATGCGCTATCTCCGGCATGATTATCTGCTCTAATGCCAATCCGACCGCATCAGGCGAGCCGGGGAGGCAAAAAATCACTTTTCCGTTTACCGCACCTGCAAAAGCACGGCTCAAAATCGCTGCGGTGCCTATTTCTTCGTAACTTTTCAACCTGAACAGTTCGCCAAATCCCGGTATTATCTTATCTGCAAACTCGGATACAACTTCTATCGTGATGTCGTTTTTTGTCAAGCCCGTGCCGCCGGAGGTGATGATGAAATCGGCACCGGTGTCCAGAGCTTTTGTTATGCCTTCGTATATTTTATCTTCTTTGTCAGGCAATACGACGTGATAAACAACCTCATGCCCGTTCTTCGTCACGAGCTCGTTCGCTATTTCGCCTGATAGGTCGCCGATGTCCGCCACACCTTCTTCTTTGTTCCTGTATTTAGAGGTGCTTATCGTGAGTATCGCACATTTGTAATGCTTCTTTGCACCTTTTTTGTGTTTTGCCGGGGTTGACATAAAACTTTTTCTCTAAAGTTTTTTTATTTTCACCCTAATGAATCGTAAGAACTCTTTCAAAACCTCTTTCGGATCTTCACTGAATTCTCAGCTTCTCCTCCTCACTCTCCAAATAATCAAGCCTCGTGAAATCATCAAAAGTATCGCTCTCCCTTAATTCTCCTTTATTATTAATCTTTTCATCGAACTCCGCAAGAGAGGATACTCCATATCTCAGATAAATCGCGGTAATTTCCGCCCTTAACTCACGAAGTCGCTCCCGCGAATACGCTTTTAACCCTTCTTCCGCAAGCTTCTCTTTTTTCATCTCAAGTATTTTTGCCGCTTCTTCAAACGCTACTGCCATTTCGCTCACCTCTTTTCTTTATCTGCTTATAAAATATTCTAAAGAGATATAAACCAAACCAATTAATTTTATAACTAAAGCAGGGGCTTCGGCAATGGCGAACATAACCATAACCGGAAAAGTGCTTCGAATTCTGCCACTTAGAGAAGTGGAAGTTGGTGACGAAACCAAAAAGGTCGTTGACCTCATAATAGCCGATGAATTCGATTACAAGAGGGTATCATGCTGGGATGAAAAGGCAGAGCTCGTTATTCATGGCGATATAAAAGCAGGCGACGTGCTGAAGATAGAAAACGCACGTGTTCCTGATGCGGCGCGAGCAGGAAGCGGGAAAAGAGTAAATGCAGGGAAATACACGCGAATAACGGGGATTTCTGCGAATGTCACCCCGTTAAATCGCGCACCCTCGCAGCGTCTTACCGTACTGGCAGTTGCAAGACCTGAGCACGGACAGGTCTGCATCGCGGGCATAAACGAGAACGGTGAATGGATAAGGCCCCAAGGCGTTTATGAACACGACGTTTTTTGTGCTGTGGATGGAGGAGTAAAATTCAAAAACCTCTGCATATCAAAAATATACGTTGATGCGTGGAGAGGCAGGCGACCACGAAAGGAGGACAGGTTTTTTGTTTATGCCGATAGCGTGGAAAGGGAGCTAAGCGAAGGAGAGAAAAGAGATTTCTTAGAGCGTAACGTTGATGGTTCGATAGATGAAGTATTCAAAAGAGGCAGGAGCCTGGGATTGATAAAACCATGCATTTTACATGTCTATGAAGAGCCCGCAGGAAAAGGCAAAGGCTATGAACAGTACATCCGTTTTAACTTCAAGGATTCCTCAGGCAGAACCTACCGAAGATGGTCATGCAGGTGTGATGAGTTCTACAAAACATGGAACGAGCTCAAGAAAAAGCATCGCTGGACTTACGGGCTGAGAATGCTCCGGTATTTAAGGAAAAATGATACTTATCTCGCTGTTGGTCTTACCTATACGGATTACGGCATTGATAGGCTGGAATATGGTGCGTATCCGATGATTGTTGGCGTGCATATTATGCCACAAATGTAATGAGCAATTGGTTAGCGGTTTGGCGGTTTAGAGGTTTAGAGGTTTAGACATATTAAATCATACTCATTTCATCTGAAAATAAAACCAAGCTTCTAATCCGCTTGAAAGCCCTGACACCTGACACCTGTTCAATGACGTAATTGACGATATGAAAAACTTTTTTTGAGTTTATTGCTATAATAGGTGGATGTGCATCGGCTGGCCCGTATTGAGCATGACCCGTAAGAGGTCGAGTAATTGACTGGGCTGGACTAGCGGCTA
>JAGGZZ010000018.1 GCA_021161765.1 Candidatus Methanophagales archaeon
TCTTTAGAATGCTTTTAATGTCATCGCTATTGTAAATATAATAAACGATTGTAGAAATCTTTTCTTGGATTTCTCTTGTTTTCGTGTCGTCATCAGAAATTAAAGGCAAAGTAATTGTGAAATCCTTCATTGCCTTTGGGATATTTTCTATGATCTGAGTCAAAATTATTCTCTTTTTATCTTCTTGCGAAAATGGAAAATTCAAAATGGAACTATCATCTATCGATTGGAAATCTATTCTAAGACTAAGCAATAATGGTTCTTTACCATCTTGAGACTCCCCCTTTTCATTGTTAGTTGGGTTAACTTCTAAATCTTCCTCTTGTTTCGATTTTTGTTCATCTTCATTATTTCCAATGGTTAATCCCATTAACTCCTTAACATTTCCAAGGAGGTATTTTTTAATTTTCTCAGGATCAGGTTCTATGGCATTTTCGGCAATATAGAAAAGTCCATCTTCAAATAGCAGAAATGGAATAGCTCCTTTTTCCTCGTAGTATCTTTTCAAAGCTTTAAGTAATTCTCTTCTTATGATGAACTGCGGAAATTTAGGGATTTGCACTACATGGACATCATGATATTTGAGAGCTTCAAATATTTTTGAAGCATATAACTCATCTTTTGTTAAGCTCGCAACCTTATCTCCTAACCGTGAATAATCCGCTAACTTTCCAAATTCCGTCTTATGCCCAAGCGTTTCTATTCTGGCTTCATCTTTGAGTTCTGTATTTTGAATTAACCAAACGATTTCTTCAAGCATTTCATCATCTTTTACCATTTCCTCTAACTCTGAGAAGAAATCTTTTATTTTGAAATCGTCTTGTTCAAAATATTTTCTGATATTTTCTTCAGTGTTCCCTCCTGTTATTCCATATTTCCCTTCTAAGTATTTTCCTATATCATGGAGTGTGATGACAGACATCAGTAGTTTCAAATCTTGGATACTGTTTTTAGATTCTGGATTAAGATGCTCGTATGCATAAATAGATGCAGATGTAAATACCGCATTGATTATGTGAGTTGGATAACTTACGATATTTTCTTTTTTAGCAGGAATGTTACCAGCTATACTTTTGCAGAAATAATAATAGGTAGCCAGACATCCACGTGATAATAACAGCTATGCAACGATCCTGAATATTGGCTCATATTCGTCCTCGATTTTTTTAAAGTCAGGGCTCAGTGCGGAATTTAAAAAAATCCGCTTGATGACGAACCGCCTCAACCCACGTCTCGCACGTGCGAAACTAAATGCTGACTCGGTTATTGCCGTTGGCTTGATGTCGTCCAACCATGTGGATGCGTTCTTCGGTAGCAACATCAATTTCCAAATGCAACAAGCGGTGCAGCAGAGCTGGACAAAACGATTGATTGCGATTGAGGTCGTAGATTGATAATCCCCAAAGCTGAAGTGCTGCTTTAAATCGCGTATCGCAATCTCCAGCGAGAAGCGAGCGGCGTAAATCTCTATTATCTGGGCTGTGGTCAGGGATAAATCGGTGCAAACTAAAATGACGGGCTCCTTGATGCCCTCGATCACTACGACCCTGACTTTCTTGGGTATGTTTCTCATCCACACGTCACGCGTCACTGCGGCGACTTGGCGGTCTTTTCCGTAGATATGGACATTGATGAACTCAGGATTAAAGGCTTTCAGCAGTTCTGCTAACTTCCACTGTTTCCCCTTTTTTCGCGGGCGACCCCTACCTGAGTATTCTGGTGCGTCATCCCAGCCAACGGCATTCTTACGAAGGCGCGAAATCACTGCGATTCCCTTTCTCATCAGCGGCTTAATGAAGTTGGCGGTAGCAAAATAGGCGTCCACTACCACACGCAGTGGTCGCCGTCCCAGCAACTCCCACGCGTACAGAACGTTTGAGACCGTCACGTCCCAGAAGTTAGCCGGACGCAATCCCTTCGGGGTAGATACGAACAGCGAGGGATTGTTCTTACCCGAAATCAGCCTTGCTATGATCGGAAAACAAAGCCACCGTCCGGAAAATGGAGAGAGCAAACCGAGAATTGACCAGTTATGCCCAATTATGTACCCACCTCGATCAGGGTTGCTGCTGTAATCCTTCCATCTCTGCACGCCAGGCATCTTTTTGCTCGGTTTGCTCGCAAACGTTGTATCCTCTGCGAGCAGGAATGCACCGTGTACCATGAGCCTATCCATTAATTGGGACAATAGCAGCGATACTAACGACGCGATAACCTGGTGCATGCTCCACTTATGCTCCGATAGGAAGCGCTCAAAACTGCTGACATGCTTCTTCATAAAGAAGCAGACGTTAGCTATATCTGTTACGCGTTTCCGTCCCGGTATCAGCATAAACGCCCAGACAAAAGCCTTGAAATACGAGTAGCTTGGCAAGTTAAATGCCTCTCTAAAAGCCTCAAAATAGCCCACCAGCAATGATGGACTGAAATTATTCACCATATACATCACCTCCTATTGTCCATGGGTACATGGTCTTATATAACCCTTATTTCCTGTGCAGTTTTAAAAAGAAGGTGACTATTCCTAAATATAAAAGTGCAAAAGTATAGTTTTCTTTGATTTTCTCTAAAATATATTCTTGTACTCCTAAGGGCCTGACCTCTAAATCCGCGTAATAGGCATTTAAGCCAGTTCCTTTAAATGCCTCTCCAATAGCTTCTCTAAGATCGTCTTTCTCTTGCCTGCTAAATTCATGGGCTACAAAATAATGATATCCCTGCATATTTATCACCTTTACTTTTCCCTTCTTAAATAATTTCCCGGCTAACAGCCATCGCATTCCAGATTGTTTTTTTTCCTTTCATGTCATGAAACCTCCCTTAATTTGTCTACGAGCTTCTCAATGTTTTCGGCTGCGATTTCTACGGTTTCTCGCTCAAAACCCGGTAATGCTCCACAATGTCCTTGGGATATATATCTTCATTCA
>JAGGZZ010000098.1 GCA_021161765.1 Candidatus Methanophagales archaeon
CCCTCTTTATATGCAAAGTGCTGCAGTATTTTGTTATCAGGAAGGGAAATCAAGAGCGAATCATGCGTTTTTATCTGTTCACCGAGCTTTTCTCCCGGAAGGATGTTTCTACCATCGTGCAGGTTCAATTGTATCGTTCCTTCTTTTAGCATTCGCTTATCGTTCACGCGGCACAGCTTCCTGGATGCTTCTTCCTTCGTCATCTTCACCAGCGATAACTTCCCCTTCTCGTCCAAAAGAGCGATATAATTGGTTTTCAGGACGGGAATGGAAAGCACGTCGAAGACACCCACGGGGAACTTATGGTCTTTTCTCACTCTTCCATTAACTACTATATTGCCCTCATTCAATACCCTTTTCGCTTCTCTACTGTTATCCGCTAACTTCAGCACGTCCCTTACGAGCAAAAGCAAGGGCACGCTTCTGTCCCCGGGATGTGGTCCGGGTCGGGGTTTTACCGTCCAGTAGGCGGTTTTCCTTTCTATTCGACGGCTGCGGGGTGCCGCTATCCTCTTTTGATGTTTTTCCATTTTTAGCTAAACTGCATATTATCGTATTTCTAAATATATCTATGTATGTCGCATTCTATTTAAAGGAAATATAAAAATAGAAAATTATTCATGCCAAAGATGAATTTCAGGATGCTGACGAGTTGAGAATTAGAAATAGGTTCTATCTCGCTCTTTTTCACTTCCAGCAGTCCGCGGAAAAGGCACTTAAACCTTTTCTTTATAAGAAAGGGTTTATGCATAGGCGTATTTCACGAAATCCTCCGCTTTACCTTCAAACTCCTCCTTCGCTTCTGGTGTTACAGTTGGCCTTACGCTCTTAATCGCGGCTTCAAAATGCTCTTTCTTTACCACTATGTTCTTTGTTGCCTTGTTTACGTGCTCCTCACTTATTCCTGAGGTGATGAACTCACGTAAAGCACTCATCACCGCTTCTTTCACGATTGCTTCTATGTCTGCACCGACATATCCGTCTGTTCGTTTCGCAAGTTTCTCTACATCCACGTCCTCCCCTATCGGCTTCCCTCTGAGATGAACATCGAAAATTTTTTTCCTCCCCTCTTCATCCGGCGGTTGTATGTATATCAACCGGTCAAGCCTGCCTGGTCGCAGCAGTGCGGGGTCTATCATATCAGGTCGGTTTGTCGCTGCTATGATAATCACCTCTTTTAGCTCTTCCAAGCCATCCATCGCAGTCAACATCTGTGAAACCACTCGCTCCGTCACGTGCGAGTCAAACCCCGCGCCTCTCACAGGTGCAATAGAATCTAATTCATCAAGGAAAATAATGCATGGTGCGGCTTGTTTTGCCTTCCTGAAAATCTCGCGAACCGCCTTCTCGCTCTCCCCCACCCATTTAGAGAGCAGTTCCGGTCCTTTTATCGAGATGAAATTCGCCTCGGTCGCATTCGCCACCGCCTTCACCAGCATCGTCTTTCCCGTTCCCGGCGGTCCAAACAAGAGAATACCTTTCGGTGGTTTGGTATTCAAACGAGAGAAAACACCGGGATATTTAAGCGGCCATTCTACGACTTCTTTTAATTCCTGTTTCGCGTTCTCTAAACCCCCTATGTCGTCCCACTTCACATTCGGCACTTCTACAAAGACTTCGCGAAGTGCAGAAGGCTCGGTGTTCTTTAACGCTCCACTGAAATCTTCTTTTGTTACCCTCAGCTTTTCCATCACCTCCGGTGGTATCTCCTTCTCTATGTCTATCTCAGGCAGTATTTCCCGTAGTGCGTACATCGCAGCTTCTTTACACAACGAAGCGAGGTCTGCACCGACGAATCCATGCGTGATGTCCGCGAGCTCCTTTAGATTTACGTCCTCTGCCAGTGGCATTCCCCTCGTATGCACTTGCAATATCTCTTCACGACCATTCCGGTTCGGAATGCCTATTTCTATCTCACGGTCAAACCGACCTCCTCTTCTTAATGCCTCGTCCAGTGCGTTCACTCTGTTCGTCGCGCCGACCACCACTACTTGCCCTCTTGATTCTAGACCATCCATTAGAGAAAGAAGCTGGGCTACTACTCTTCTTTCTACTTCTCCCGTTGTCTCCCCCCGCTTCGGCGCAATGGAATCCAATTCATCAATAAAAATAATAGAAGGTGCATTTTTACCCGCTTCCTCAAATATATCTCGTAGGTGTTTCTCACTTTCTCCGTAAAACTTGCTCATTATCTCAGGACCCGAAATAGAGAAGAAATTGGCGTCGGTTTCACTTGCCACTGCTTTTGCTATTAATGTCTTTCCCGTTCCCGGGGGTCCGTGCAGGAGAACGCCCTTCGGCGGGTCTATTCCCAATCGCTCGAATAGCTCAGGATGTCTCAGTGGCAGTTCTATCATCTCCCTTATCATGCCTATCTCACGCTTTAGACCGCCAATGTCCTCGTAAGTCACGTGAGGAACGCCTACTGCTCCTTCTCTCGGTTTACGAAGCATAATCTCCGTGTCCATTTGCGGTATTACCGTGCCTAAAGGAACGGTATTGGTAACAACAAAAGTAATGGGATTGCCAAGCATTTCGACCCGTATAATCTGCCCTTTTGTAATTGGCCGTCCTTTCAGTATCCTTGCCAGGTATCTCTCACCACCTGCGATTCTTACCGGCTGTGTAGGCTCAAGTGTAATTCTTTTTGCATCCTTCACCGTCGTCTTTTTCACTCGCACGCGGTCATCTATGGCGACACCCGTATTGCTCCTTATATTCCCATCTATGCGTATGATTGATTTATTGCTGTCAGGGGAATACCCGGGCCATACAATAGCAGTAGCAATATTCTTGCCTTCTATTTCTATCACATCCCCACTTACAACACCAAGTTTACGCATTGTTTCCGCGTCTATTCTTGCTATTGCTCTGCCCGCGTCTCGGTGATACGCTTCTGCTACCTTCAATGTCACTGATTTGTCTTTTCCCTCGTCATCTCCACCTCGGTCTTTCATCGCCATTTTCTCCCTCTTGCTTTTTTTATTGTATATAAAGTATAATTTCATTCTATTTAAGTTAAGACACGGATTTACACGGATTTATTTACGTCCATACTTCGCTTTTGTCATCCTTCGGATTTCCCGACCGATTATCATCATCTCTTCCGCCGATAATGGTGTGGGAACAGAAGTCTGTGAGTTGTTGTATATCTTCTATGCGAACTCCCTGAACAAATCGGCAATGCCATTCGTGGGGTCATATTCAATTACGGTATTGCCATCTATTTCGGCTTCGGCAATCTCATGCGCATTGGGTATATGTCCAATGACCTGCGAGCCAATCTGTCCCGCGAAATCGTAAACCACGTCCGCTTCATCCAGCATGCCACGAACGTTGTAGATGATGCCCCCTAATGGCGACCCGCCTTTGTTTGCGAACTCGCTTATGCCCTTACAGATATTGTTTGCTGCGTAAAGAGCGAGATAATCCGCAGACGTTATGACATAGACCTCATCTGCCAATCCTCTTCGCAGCGGCATTGCAAAACCACCGCAGACCACGTCGCCAAGCACATCATATCACGAGGTCTGGCTTTAGTTTCTCAAACGCATTCATCCGCTTGAGCAGGTCTATCGCGACAGTAACGCCTCTACCCGCACATCCGAAACCGGGGCGCGGACCCCCGCACTCGGCACAATAAACGCCCCTATAACCCCGGTGGATGACGTCCGCAAATTCAATTTTTTTTCCTTCCACGAGCTCTTCTAACCCAAGCCGTTCTATTCCTTTATCCCGTGATATGTCGAGTATGGTGGGTATCTGAACCTCACCGGTCAGGTTTCTGGTACAGTCTGCCTTGGGGTCGCAGCCAATCATCATCACGGATAGCCCCTGCTCAGCCAATGCCGCAGCGATGTTCGACCCTGTCGTGGATTTTCCTATTCCTCCTTTGCCATAAAATGCTATTTGTCTCATCTTTTTTAGGTTTGAAGTTTGAGTGGTGAGGTTTGAGGGACCAGAGTGCTATCATCTGTTTTCTCACACCACATACCTTACACCTTCACCTCCTCTCGTTTTTGGTTTGAGAGGGATTTTATTTAAATGTTGTCTCTTATAACCTTCTGCGATGTTCACTACAACAGAAGCTGCAGAACGCCGAATTTGCGATGTTAATCCGAACTTTTCTTCATTTGGAAACTGCTGCGTAACTTTATAAACTTCGAGCACAAGCTCATGGCTCTTCTGCCATACATTCAGATTCTCAAACCTTTTTATTTTACTCATACCTTCATACCTCACACCTCCCTTCCCACCTCCTTTTTGGCTTACATGTCTTATAGGTATGATATAAGGTCTTCCATTTTAATCCACTTCAACATTTCCGAAAAAATACGTGCTTAAACCGATCATAAAGATACAAAAACATACCAAAACGAGCAGGTCTAAGATTAAAGAGAAATGTGCCATCCCAATCAGGGAATACCTCAGTCCATCAACACCATAAGTTAAAGGATTGATGTAGCTCAAATATTTTAGCCAGAGCGGCAATCGCTCTAATGGAAATAATGCGGAGGACAAGATAAAAATAGGAAATGTGAAAAGAGTCATTATTAAATGAAAACCCTGCATGTCATTTATTATTGATGCGAATATCAGTCCTAAACAAACAAATGAAGTAGCAATTAGAATCATGCATATTACAGCGGACAAAAAACCTAAAAGTCCTGTTATCTTGAAACCGATCCCCATCGCGATTAACAATATTAAAATTCCTTGTAGTAGTGCCGTTGTCATTCCTCCCAGTGTTTTACCTAAGACAATAGAAACCCTGCTAACAGGTGCAACCATTATTTCTTTCAAGAATCCAAACTGTCTATCCCAGATAACGGACAGCCCACTCGTAATTGAATTGAAAAGCAAAGCCATTCCAATAATGCCAGGTGCAAGAAAAGCTATATAATTGACTCCCGGTGGCATGTCGGAGAATTTAAAAGCGGCGTCAAATCCCATTCCTAAAAAGAGAAGAAAAAAGAGCGGCATCGCCAATGAGCCAATGAGTCTGCTCCTTGCCCTGAAAAACCTCTTCATTTCCCTGAGCCAGATGGTATATATTGCAGTAAAATCAAGTGATTTCATCTTTTTCCTCCCATTCTCATACTTGCTTTTGCTTTCATTCTAATTTGCTCTTTTACACTTGCTTCTTGCTCCCTGATCGTTCTTCCAGTGAATGTAAGAAAAACGTCCTCTAAGGTCGGTTTGCGCAAACTAACAGAATGAACAAGAACACCTTCTTCATGAGCAAGACGCAGTATCCGTGGTATCATTATTTCACCATTTTCCACACTCAAAAATAAAAAATCGTCATGCAAACGTATTCTTTTTATGAACTCAATTTTTGTTAATATATCTGAAAATTTTACACCATCAGAAACCTGTACGGATATTATATCTTCACCAATAGCGTTTTTCAGGTTGTTTGGCTTATCTAAGGCGATTATTTTGCCATTGTCAATGATTGCAACTCTATCGCAAAGATAATCTGCCTCTTCCATATAGTGAGTGGTTAAGACAACCGTTACCTTTTGAGCTTTGTTCAGCCTTTTGATATATTCCCAAATGCGGTGCCTTGTTTGAGCATCCAAACCAAGCGTTGGCTCATCTAAAAAAAGAACCTTTGGATAGTGCATCAGTCCTCGAGCAATTTCTAATCTCCGCTGCATTCCGCCGGAATAAAATTTAACGAAAGCTTTTGCTCTGTCGTTTAGCTCAACCAAATCTAAGACTTCGGCGATTCTCTTCTCTCTTACTTCTTTATTTAGACCGTACATTCGGGCATGAAAATCCAGATTCTCTCTACCTGTTAATTCCGTGTCTACACTGGGGTCTTGAAAAACAATGCCAATAGACCTTCTCACTGCATCCTGTTCTTTTAGAATGTTGTGGTGCCATACTTCTGCAAAACCTGAAGTGGGCTTGAGTAAAGTAGCCAGCATTTTGATTATTGTCGTTTTGCCCGCACCATTGGGACCAAGCAGTCCAAATATCTCTCCTCTTCTTATACCGAGGCTTACGTTATCTACTGCCTTAATATTTCCATACTTTTTTGTCAGCTCTATGGTTTGAATTATGTGCTCGTTCATTTTTCAAAAAACCCCGCATAAAATCTTGCACTTTATCTATCACTCAATTTCTTTCAATACTTTCAGCTCTATCTCCACATTGTCTTACAGGTCTTATAGGCACGATATAAGGTCTCTCATCGTGATTGTTCACTTTCACTTCAACACCGTAAACATGTTTTATATTTTCAGGGGTTAGCACTGAAGCAGGATTTCCAGCGGCAAAAATCTTACCGCCGTTCATCATTATTATCCTACCAGCGTATCTTGAAGCCAAGTTGAGGTCGTGGATAGCCATAATCGCCGCGATCCCCTTTTCTCTCACGATGTTTTTTATGATGTCCATCACTTCAAGCTGGTGTCTGATGTCGAGGTTAGAGGTAGGCTCGTCGAGCAAAAGAACCTCAGGTTCTTGCGTGAGCGCCCTCGCTATAAATACCTTCTGTTGTTGACCGCCGCTGAGTTCGTTAATGTCGCGCATGGCGAGGTCTTCGATGTCCAGCAATTGCAGGGTTTCTAAAACCTTTTCAGTGTCTTCTTCGCTGCTTTTCCAGCCGAGATGAGGGCGTCTACCCATGAGAACCGTGTCGAAGACCGTAGCAGGAAAGACCTGAGCAGAACTTTGTGGGATGTACCCCACTTTTCTGGCAAGTTCCATCAGATGCATCTCTTTTATATCCCGTCCATCCAGCAGTATGTCTCCACGCTGAGGCTTTAAAATCCTGTCTATACACCGCAGCAGAGTGGATTTCCCTGCTCCATTTGGACCCACCACGCTTAACATCTCAGATGCGGCAAGCTCTATGGATACATCCTTGAGTACCTGCACACTTCCATAGCTGAACTCAACATCTTTTACTTTTAGTTTCATTTTACCAATACTCCCTTCTCTTTCTTCTTATTATCAAGTAAAGGAACATAGGACCGCCCATGAAGGCTGTCAGCACACCTACCGGGAGGATTACAGGTGCGATGATTGTTCTGGCAACGGTATCAGCGCCAAGCAAAAGTGCGGCACCGAAAAGACCAGAAGCAGGAATTAAAAACCTGTTGTCTCCACCGATAACCATTCTGCACATGTGTGGAGCAACCAATCCTATGAATCCAATGGTTCCAACGAAGCTTATGATTCCTGCAGTTAGCAAAGTAGCAATCATCAATATAAAGATTCTGGTTCGCTCGACATTCACGCCGAGGCTTTTCGCAGTCTCATCCCCAGCACCCATGACATTAACGTCCCATGACTTCCACATAAGCAGGGGAACACAGACTGCAAGCACGATAGAAACAGGGAGAAGGTCTTTCCATAAAGCTCTTCCAAGACTGCCAACCATCCAAAATACTGCCATTTTTACCGCTTCTGCTTCAGCAAAGTATTCTATCAAGGTCGTCGCCGCACCAAAGATATATAACATCGCGATACCAGCAAGAACCATTGTCTCGGGGGTAGCTCTTCGGTAGCGTGTCAATCCGAGGATAATAAAAGTGGGAATTAGAGCGAAGAAGAATGCATTTCCTATGATGAGATACTCCCCCGCGATGAAACCTGCACTAAAAGTAATCGCAAGAGCAGCGCCAAATCCCGCACCTGCGGATATTCCCAAGGTAAAAGGGCTTGCAAGTGGATTCCTTAAAATCCCTTGCATCATCGTGCCCGCAACCGCAAGTCCTATTCCAGCTAAAATACCCATTAAGATGCGTGGCAGTCTCAAGTTCCATATAACAACGTCTGCAAGCCAGCGTGTGTGGAAATGATCAGGAAAGAATCGGTGAAGAATTGTAGAATACGTTTCGAGGAAGGTGATATTAGCAGAGCCAAGCGTTGCCGCTACGCCTGCGATAATAAAGATTAAGGCGAGGGAAAAGAGAATAAAGAGTATCTTCCTTCCAACAAACTTTTTGTATTCCGCTTTTATTTCCGCGCTCTTTCCCGTTCCGGATATTGTCTCACCACTCGAGGTCATTTTTTTGTTAATTATATGAAATAGATAACATTTGATACCCTATATAAACTTTTCGATATTTTATTGGTATCTTCAAAAACCTATAATTTATCGCTTTTTAGTTTTAAAAATCTTTTCTTAAGAAAATCCACACTACAAATCACCATATACACTTACTGCACACTGAATGAATCTTCATATTAACCAAAAAATTTCCGTATTCCTTTGATCTAAAGATATTTCTCATCCCTTCCTCTATGTCTCCAACATAAAATTCCGGTAAAAAGCAACATGGCGTGACTCTACCATCATAAGTAACAAAAATCGTGCTTTTAACAACTCTACATGGCAATGTGTGTTTCTTTGGCAGATAAATTTTAAAATTCGATTCTTTTTCAAGTGCTTTTACTTTATCAAACAATTCCTCTTCTTCCTTTTTTGAAAGAGATTCGAATTCCTTATTAACGTTATATGTATTAAATAACCTATGCAGTACCGCAGCATCAGCCCCAATTTCGTTTGCTTTTCTAATTACTTCAAATACCTCATCAACATTGCCTTTATACAACGTGATATCAAAAAATGTTCTTAGTGTTGATTTCTCCTTTTTCTTCTCCCTTATCAACTCTATAACATTATCCATGCTTTTCATTAAAATGTTCATGTCATAAAATCCAAATGCAATATCGTCTAATCCAGAATTGAGGATATTGTCAATATTATCGCCGACTAACGTGCCATTAGTTGTAAGGCTTGTCCTCACTCCCCGCTTTTTTGCATATTCAATCATCTGAAATATTTCCCTGTTTAGTAAAGGTTCTCCCCACCCGTGCAGTGCAACTTCTCTGAAATTATAAGAATCAACAATCCATTTAAAATTATCAAAAGGCATAAAACCAGTATTTGATTCAAGATTTTTTCTCATACATATCTCACAGTCGAGATTACAATTCCTACTAACCTCTACCTGGAGTATACGATACCTGAACAACTTCCATAATCCCGCAAGCATTTTATTACCGCAGCAACGCTTTAATTTTGCCCCTGAAGGTTACAATTAGTACGGCGCCTAACGCTCCCAAAGCCACAAGTTGGCTTATCAATGTCGCTCCTCCTGCACTAATTACCCCTCCAGCGGTTACGGCTACTGGCACACACATTTTTTATTCAGCACCTCCTATTACCCTTTATCATAATTTATTTAATAATTCCTCTACTTCTTCTACTTTATGTTTCGCTCCTCCTGGCTTCTTATACAGTTCTATTGCCATTTCAAAATACTCTCTTGCCTTCTCCGTTTCATTTATCTGTGAATAGACAACACCTAAACTTCTATGCGCCTCATTGTAATGGTTCATGTGACCAAACTCACGGTCTGACATGGTCTTTAATTCTATTACCTTTTTGAAATCTGAAATCGCTCTATCATATTCTTTGAGTCCCATATAACTTAGCCCACGTTCATAATATGCTCCCGGTATAGTTATGCCACCCCTATCAATTTGTTTCGTACATAATTCTATCGCCTTTTCAAAATATTCTTTCGCCCTTTTCTCGTCACCTTTTTTCGAATATATCATACCCAAGTATCTATGTGCCTCTGCCTCGAAGTGTGATTCGTAATCATCTATTACCTTCTTGAAATCTGGAATCGCCTTATCATACTCTTTAAGGCTATAATAGCACATTCCTCTGCATACATACGCATAGTATCCTTCTGCATCGCCCTCTGCCTCAGTTAAATCAACGTATTTCTTGCTCAATTCAAGTGCCTTATCATATTGCCTTAAATCTAAATAAACAAATGCTTGATGACCAACTGCCGTCATAAGCTCCGGGTATAATTCCATTGCTTTGAGGTAATCTGAAGTTGCCTTATCTTGCTCTTCCATATATAAATATGCTCTTGCCCTACTTGCATATACCCCCGCTAAACCTTTATTACCTACTCTTTGTACTATTAGACTTTCTGATTTAAGCGCCTTATCATATTCTGCGATTGCTCTCTTCATCTCTTCATAACTATCGCCATACCTATAATACGCATTTCCTTTTCCTGCATACGCTAATACATACAGAGGGTCTAATCCAAGTACTTTATCGAAATCTGCAAGTGCTTTATTATATTTATCCTCGATCCCCCGGGGAAAAGCTGATGACGGAAGTTTCATATAGTAGTGAAAGAACTGACAGTAAGCAAGTCCTCGATTATAGTATGCATCTACATAATCGGGTTTTAATTCTATCGCTTTACTAAAATCAGAAACTGCACTTTCAAATGGTTTTGAATTATAATAGCTTCCAGTTGCAAAATAACTAAGTCCTCGATTGAAGTATGCTATTGCATAATCAGGTTTCAATGCTATTGCTTTGTTGTAGTCAGAGATTGCCTTATCGTATTCTTTAAGTTCGGAATGGGCAAGACCACGGTTGTTGTATGCGAATGCATTATTTGGGTTTAATTCTATCGCTTTATTAAAATAAGAAATTGCCTTGTTGTAATTTCCCTTTTGATACTCTTCAATTCCCAAATTATTGTATTTTTCTTTCCCTTGCGCATAAATGATAGACCCTACAACTAAAGCCATTAAGATTATCACAATTATACCTATTATGATTCTACTTTTGCCGCCTTTGTTCGTCATTTTTTATCACCTTTAATGGTTATTGTATCTTTATCCCCAAACAGCCTGCAAATCGTTCAACAAGCTTCGCTCTCGCTCCTGAATAATAATATCCTGCACTGCCTGCGATGTTAAATCAGCGATGGGATAATATTTACCTCCAGAATAGCTTGCTATCTCTCTGCAGTATCCAAGTTGCATTTTTATAAACGATTTGCTAACCATTTCGGTATCAATCACGATTACATGAATGCCCTTGGCTCGTGCCTGCTCCGCGAGTGCCACCAATTCCCGTTCAATCTCTTTATTTTCTCCTGATGAAACATTTGCACGACCGTCAGAAATTAACAGCAGGACGGCTATCGCACCTTCATCCTTCTGCTTCTCCGCCATCAGTAGATTTAATCCTCGTTCCAAACCCGCTGCTAACGGTGTTCTTCCTCCTGTTGGTAGTTCCTTCAATCTTTTGTATGCTAAATCCATGCTTGAACATAGAGGAAGCAGCGTATCTGCCTGGTTACCTCTAAACGCAACCAGTCCAACCTTGTCTCTTTGTTGATATGAATCCAGTAATAAAGAGAGAACAGCACCTTTCGCACTTTCCATTCTTCGATTCGCACCCATTGACCCCGATGCATCCACAATGAACATCGTTGCTGTTGATACTTTTCCTACTCGAATCTTCTCTCGAATATCCTGGGTTTTTACAATAACAGCTAAATCAGAGTCAGTATCCAACCCCCTTTCTTTTTGATAGGGCGCGGATGCACGTATTGTAGCATCAAGTGCAACATCCTTCATTTCTCCTTTCGGGAATCCATGCCGCACATACTTCCCGTTATTGCGAAGAGAGAGAGTAGGAACTCTTCTTCCGGAAATCTTCCTGCGATACGTTCTATCTCTCTTTTGTTTTTGTCTTACTACGCTTGTGTCAATCGAGTCTCCGATATTAAAAACAGATTCTTTTTGTGGTTCTTTTATGTCCTCGTTGTCATCTTCACTTTTGGGATTTTTGTCGAGTTGCTCATTTTTATGCTTATGCTCACTATCTCCCTTCTTTTCTCTTTTCTCTTCCCTTTCTTTCCTTTGCTGCTGTTGCTGCTGCTTATTCTCTTCTCTCTCCTCTTTATGCTGCTTTTTTTTGTCGGACATCATATCATCGAGTTTTTCAGTATCCAAACTTGGGGGCTCAAATGGCTTTCTGCGCATTCTGTGTGGCAGTGCTAATTCC
>JAGGZZ010000092.1 GCA_021161765.1 Candidatus Methanophagales archaeon
ACAATAAAGGACCAAGATTCATTCACGTAATAGTAAAGCCAGGTAATGTCCCATCCGTTGCGAACATAAAGTTGCCTGGGAATGGCATTAAAAACGAAAAGAGAAACGGTTGTTCTCGACGGTGATGGAAGTTTGTTAGCAAACAGTGTATTGCCTACAATAGCAGCGGAAAGCCCAAAAAATCTATCCGTTTTTTGTCTGGATAATGGCACATTGGGAAGCACAGGGGACCAGTTGACGAATGCTTATTCTGGTGTGGATATGGAATTAATGGCGATAAGTGCAGGAATAAAGGAAACAAAAAAAGTACACACCGAGAAGGAGTTAAAGTCAACTATCGCGGGTTTGTATGACAATAAAGGTCCGAGATTCATTCACGTAATAGTGAAACCAGGCAATGTCCCCTCCGTTACGAACATAAAATTGACACCAGAGCAAATAAAGAGAAGATTTATGAAGGCTATGAGTGGGAAATCCTAAATCCTAAGCACCAAATCCTAAACAATTCCCAAATCCAAAATCCCCAAAAAAGGTCTGTTTTGAATTTTGAGTTTAGATATTGGAGTTTGATTAGGATTTAGAGTTTAGTGCTTAGAATTTATACCACAAGATATTGAGCAATTACGACTATAGTATATAATTATCTCTTATTCACATTTTGCGGCTTTGTTATACAATAAGACAATTTAATAGACAAAAATAGAAACATTTAAATACGGGCAAGAAGAAAAAACATTTGTGTATAAAAAAATGCTGTGCAGTATAAAAAATTTAGGAGGTGATTAATATGGAAAAGAGAACCGCAATTATAGGGGGAATAATGGCTGTAGGAATAATTGCAGTAGTGGTTTTTGGAATTGGGTGCATAGAAGAAAAAGCTCCAGCAGAGATGACTACACTCAACATTGGCTATCAACCAAGCACACATCAAATTGCAGCGATGCTAGCATCCGAAAAGGGATGGTGGGGGGAGGATCTGGCGCAATTTGGTATAGAAAAGGTTACAATGAAGGAATTCCCTTCAGGACCTCCAGAGATGCATGCAATGCTTGCCGGAGACCTTGACGTAGCGTATGTCGGAGTTGCACCGCCTATTGCGGCGATGTACGAAGGTTTAGATGCGAAGATAGTTGCTGGCGTCCAGACTCAAGGGTCCGCGATAGTTATCCGCCCTGAACTTGCCGATGAATACGAGGGACCTCTTTCTTTAAAAGGCAAGTCGATCGCCACCTTTCCACCAGGGTCGATTCAGCATACAATCCTTTCGAAATGGCTTTTAGATAACGGAGTAGACCCAAAGAAGGATGTAGATATAAAAGCAATGGGACCAAGCGATGCTGCTACTGCTATCGGAGCTAAAACCGTAGATGCTGTCTTCCTCCCCAGTCCAACACCCACGATAATCGTAGAGGAAGGCAATGGCGTAATCGTTGAATGGTCGGGTTCGATGTGGCCAGACCACGCGTGCTGCTGCTTAGCTGCGAGTGGGAAAATGATTAGGGAACACCCGGAGATGCTTAAGCAGATAATAAAAACGCATATCCGTGCCACGGACTACGAAATCGCACATCCCGAAGAAGCGGCAGGGATTTATGCAAAATGGGAAAACGCAAATGTACCAACGATAAAGCACTCGATAGAGGCAACAGATATGCACTGGATTCACGACCCACAACTTGAGGTGGAATCAGGGATTGAATACGCGAAAGTGATCTACGAACTGAATAGAGAGAGATATGAGGGAAAGGGTATTGAAATGCTTGAAGAAAAAGACATGTTTGATACCAGCTTCTATGACGTGGTAACGAGGGAAAGATGAAGTTGCCGACAAAAGAAAAATGGCTGTGGTTAGTTCCTCTAATCGCAGTCCTCCTCCTCTGGGAGTTTACGGCGGGATACGTGATAAAAAATCCGTTAATGTTGCCACGCTTCTCCGCCGTTATTTTTTCCATTTATGCGCTTAGGAATGTTTTAATTGCTGATACGCTCATCAGCCTCCTTCACTTTGGCATAGGGCTGGCATTGGCATTTGCCGCAGCAATTCCTCTGGCAATTGGTATGGGGTGGTCCAGGAACATATTCAAAGCTATTGACCCAATCATTGAAATTCTGAGACCAATACCACCTCTCGCTTGGATACCCATTGCAATGATCTGGTTCCATCTGACGCACTACGCCGCGGGATTTATCATATTCATCGGTGCATTTTTCCCTATCTTAATTGACAGCTATACCGGATTTCGCGATGTGCCAAAGGTGTTGGTGGAGACGGGAAAAGTGTTAGGATGCATAAGTGATAAAAAGCAGATAAAATATATTGCCTTTCCCTATGCGCTTCCTTCTATTGCTACCGGCACTCGAGTTGGAATGGGGGTGGGATGGATGTGTGTAGTAGCAGCGGAAATGTTCGGAGTTAGCGATAGCGGACTTGGTTATCGTCTTTTCCAGAAATTTTACTTCCTGCATCAGATGGACTACGTGGTGGCGTACATGCTTGTTTTAGGGCTGGTAGCGCTATGCTTAGACCGCTTATTCAGGCATTTTGTAGAGGATAAATTATTTAAATGGAAGAAGGGGATCGTGAAATGAAATGAACCACAAACTTGAGATTCGGAATCTAACGAAGATGTTTAGCACAGAAGAAGGCGAAATGGCGGCATTGGAAGATATTAGTATAGAAGTCACGCCAGCGGAATTTCTGTGTATTATTGGTCCTTCGGGATGCGGGAAAACAACGCTGCTGAGAATGGTAGCGGGTTTAGACCACCCGAGCAGTGGGAAGATTATTTTAGATGGAAAAGAGGTGAAAAGACCTTCTCCTGATAGAGGAATGGTATTCCAGGAATTTTCGTTATTCCCGTGGCGAACGGTTTTGAAGAACGTGGAATTTGGACTGGAAATCAAAGGAGTGGGGGATAAAGCGCGCAGAGAGATTGCAGAGAAATACATAGAGCTTGTAGGACTACAAGGTTTTGAAAACCATTACCCATACGAACTTTCAGGGGGCATGAAGCAGAGGGTAGCGATTGCAAGAGCTCTCGCAACCGAACCCGCAATTTTATTAATGGATGAGCCTTTTGGCTCGGTGGATGCGCAGACGAGAAATATACTCCAGGAAGAGCTGCTGAGGATTTGGAAAAGGACAGAGAAAACAATCCTGTTCGTGACCCACAGCGTTGACGAAGCAGTGTACCTCGCAGATAGAGTGGCAGTGATGTCCTCGAGACCGGGCTGCCTTGTTAAGTGCCTCGATATTGATATACCAAGACCAAGGAAGCGAACGAGTGTAGAAGTGAATGAGTTCAGGGAGAAGTTGCTCATGCTGCTCAGCTTAGAACGCTCAAAGGCGTGCATTTCGGTTTAATGAAGTCACATGCCTCAAATTACATTAATTATCATTTACGTTTGTATCGGTCTTTTCGCGGGTTTTATGAGCGGTATGTTTGGAATCGGCGGCGGTGCCGTCAGGATACCGTTGCTAAATCTCGCAGGTTTGCCTTTACTCAGTGCTTTTGGAATAAATTTATTTATTGTGCCTTTTTCATCATTAGTAGGCGCAGTGAGTCAAAGGGAAAATATAGAAAAAGAAATCACGATTTATTTAGGGGGTGGCGGTGTTTTTGGAGCGATAATAGGCGCATTTCTCGCAGGTTTAATCCCAACTTTGGTTTTAGCAGTCATTTTCGTTGCCCTTTCTCTTGTAATAGTATTAGGGCTATTTTTAGACCGGATTGCACCAGCACTTGCTCATAAATTCAATCTTACTCATAAGAGTGCTTTCGCATCTTCTTTTTTTCTCAGCTTAATGGCAGCGATTCGAGGCGGAAGTGCGGGTTCTCTCTTCCCCGCGTTTTTAAAAGCCACGGGGTGCGATATTCATAGAGCAATTGCAACCTCCTTATGTGTAACGATTTTCACATGTATTGGCGCTGCAGCAATATTCTGGTCCCGTGGTGACATAAAATGGTTGCCGGCAATTTTTGCGCTCGCGGGTTCAATGGTAGGAGCAAGGCTTGGAAGTGCTGTCTCATTAAAAACCAAATCGGTCTGGCTGGAAATTGGTCTTGGGATATTGGTTGTGGCTCTTGCTCTTATTACCGTGTATAAAGCATTATAAAAAGGAAGAAAGTAGTTTCGTATAGTATCTATGAACAGGAACAGGTATCTGAAAGGAATCAGCACAAATATACTTTTATTGGGCGTTGTTAGTTTCATGAACGATTTGAGTAGTGAAATGATAATGCCCATTTTGCCCATGTTCATCACGGTGTTAGGCGGTGCGGGTTTGATTTTGGGGCTAATCGGGGGATTACAAGACAGCATATCGAGCATATTAAAGGTTCTTTCTGGACACTGGTCTGACAGAATAGGAAAAAGGAAGATATTTGTATCTTCTGGCTATCTGACTTCCGCAAGCTTCAAGTTGCTCCTGTCCCTTTCCATGATATGGCAGCACATATTAGTCTTCAGCAGTTTTGAACGCGTGGGGAAGGGATTGAGAACAGCACCAAGAGATGCAATTATCGCGGATTCCATGCCTGAAGCGAGAGGAAAGGGATTTGGGATACATCGAGCACTTGATACTTCTGGTGCAATTGCCGGGTCGGTAATTGTTTTGCTTTTACTTTTGTTTCTCTGTTTCGACTTCGAACAAATTGCAGATCAAATTGCTTTTTATAAGTCAATCATATTTATAGCGGCGATAGTCGCTTTTTTCTCCTTAGTGCCACTTTATTTTGTAAAAGAAGGTAAGAGAGAGCCGCAGGAGATGAAATTGCAGATAAGCCTGAAAAAACTGCCTGAACATCTTAAGTTGTTCATTGCCGTGGCTACGCTGTTTGCATTAGCCAATTTCACCTACATGTTCTTTATATGGAAGGCGAAGGATGCTTTCATGCCACTAATGCCCGTGAAGGAGGCAATCGCCCTTGCCATACTTTTATATGTCCTCTTTAATGTCTTCTACGCCATGTTAGCTATTCCTTTTGGCACGCTGTCGGACAGGATAGGAAGGAGGAAAGTGCTTATTTTTGGCTACTTCCTGTTTTCTGTGACCTGTCTCGGATTTGCTTTTTTCGATTCTCTCGCCGCTTTTTTAGTTTTGTTCTCTCTTTACGGAGTGGTGTATGCGATGGTAGACGGAAACCAAAGGGCTTTTGTATCCGACTTATCCACAGAAGAACTAAGGGCAACCGCTTTAGGTACTTTTCATACGATGATAGGCCTGGTAGCGTTACCCGCAAGTGTAATCGCCGGGCTCTTATGGCAAGTGATCAGCCCAAATGCAACCTTTATTTATGGCAGTGTAGTCAGTCTCATCGCTGTTATTTTGTTCCTCATTTTCAGCGATTATTTTAAGGATCAGGTTATGGGTTGAGCCGCGGTGAGGGAAAATTATTTATGTACCCTTTAGTATAGATGTAAATATAGGAGGTGAAAAAAGAAAAAATGAAAATAAAAAAGATAGAGAAACTGCTTGTAATCGTGAATTCCGGCATGGACAGGCCTTTTAGCCAGTATGCAAGCTACGCAATTGCTTTTACGGCGAAGAAAATTCATAACATCCCGGATGTTATGATATTCTACGGACCACAAGGTGCGGAGATGGCGCAGAAGGGGAATCTGGCGAAATTAGCGTTCTCGGAAGACGTGAAGAAACTAATTGCGGGACAGTTCGAGGGTTTAAATCCTGAAGACCTACCGGACAACCTGGAACTACTGGCAAGGCATTTGAATGAAGCTATGGGCGTGAACATCGGGTCGTGTGCGACATTCCACGTTGTTGGTGGATTTGCTACCTCGGTAGAAGACACGACAAATATCGAAGATTTCATAATGCCCGTGAAAATCCCGGATGCGGTGGAAGCAGCACTTAGTGCAGACAAAATCCTGTATTTATAAAACCCCAAAAATCCCTTTTTTTCTTTTTTTTCTCTTTTGCAAGCCTCTTCGCTTCAAACAAGAAAGAATAATTTTTGGTCATTGGACGTTATACTTTATATACAATCAAAAATGTTACTCGGAAAAAAACCGTAAATTACTTTAAGCCGAATTGACTTGAGTAGTTGATGATAGAAGCGTTAAATAAACAAACCAAAAGAGGGAGCGTAAAAAATGGTAAAAGAGGAAAATGAAACCGTAAGTGAAGGAGAAGAGGACGTTGCCGTCGTCTTGATAGGACACGGAAGCAAACTACCGTATGGGAAAGAGGTAATGGAAGAGTTTGGAAAGCGAGTGGAAATGCGAGGGATATTCAAGGCTGTTCGGGTTGCGTTCATGCAATTGAACTCGCCAAGCATTGAGGAGGTGTTGAGAGAACTTGCCAAAGCAGGAATGACGAATATCGTGGCACAACCCGTTTTTTTAGCAGACGGAGCACATACAACAGAGGACATCCCGGCGAAGCTAAAAGAATCTTTCGAAGGTGCATGGGCGGAGCTGGGGAAGGGCGTAAAGCTGACTTATGCAAAGCCAATTGGCGTGGATGAGCGAATCGTGGATATACTACTGGACCGCATAAAAGAAGCGACGGAGAACGAATGAATTAGAATTGAGTTTCACGAAGAGGATGCGGGGGGAGGGATTCGAACCCTCGTATCCCTGCGGAACAGGATCTTAAGTCCTGCGCCTTTGTCCATGCTCGGCTACCCCCGCTTACTTTATCACCTATATTTAAATGAGATACTTGGTATTTGTTTTTTACTGAAATGAAATTCGCAATTGGTTTGGGAATATTATAATTTTTATAGAGGAAGGAGATGAATATCTATCAGGAAAGGTGAAAAGAAAAAAATGATAGGTAGAAACGAGATAAAAGAAGTTCTGAACGGATATGAGCTTGACGAGGTGATTATAGGCGTTCTCGGGTCACATTCCGCACTGGATATATGTCGAGGAGCGAAGGACATGGGCTTCAGAACGCTGGTGGTGTGCCAGAAGGGCAGGGAGAAGACTTATGACCACTACTACCGGACGGAAAATTCCTGCGGAATCGTGGACCAGACCATTGTGCTTGATAAATTTTCAGATATAACCGAAGAGAGCGTGCTGAGGCAGATGCGTGAGAATAACGTTATTTTCATCCCACACCGCTCCTTTGAGGTCTATGTGGGCTTTGACCGTATCGAAGATGATTTTCTTCTGCCTTTATTCGGGTCGAGAAGTATGCTTCGGGCAGAGGAACGAGATGCCGAGAGGAACCAGTATTACCTGATGGAAAAAGGAGGGATTCCCTATCCCCGGATATACAAAAGCGCTGAGGAAATAGACCGCCTGGTTCTGGTTAAAGCACCGGAGGCCCAGCGGAAATACGAACGTGCGTTCTTCTTCGCCTCTTCTCCTGCAGAGTTCTACAATAATTCCGAGCAGATGCTTCGTGATGGTAAAATAACGGAAGAAGGGCTGAAGAAAGCGGTCATCGAGGAGTTCGTTATGGGTGCGCAGTCTAACTTCAATTACTTCTACTCTATCTTAGATGAGCGGCTGGAACTGCTGGGGACCGATACGCGGAGACAGACAAATCTGGACGGCATACTTCGACTTCCGGCATCACAGCAGTTAGAAGCATTGAAGTACATAGACGTCAAAGCCATCGAAGCCGGGCATATCGCATGCACGGTAAAGGAATCACTTTTAGAGCAGATATTCGAGCTTGGGGAGAAATTTGTCACCGTTGCTAAGAAAGAGTATCCGCCGGGAATTATAGGTCCATTTGCATTGCAGTCCACTTTCATTCCCGGGCCCCCAAAAGAGAAAGCCGTAGTTTTTGACATCTCCATGCGAGTGCAGGGCTCTCCCGGAACACGTTTTACGCCATATTCGGGATACCGCTACGAGGAGTCGCTTTCGGTAGGGAAGAGAGTGGCTATGGAGATAAAGAAAGCTATTCAACTGAACAGATTGGAAGAGACGGTTACGTGAGATGGAAAATACTCAATAAAGTGTGAACACATCTGTTAGTTTTGAAGAGGTGGAAAAATCGCATCAGCCGAAAAATTTATAAAGGTTTAATTCATTTTTCAAAAACTATAAAAGGTATCATAAATTAAAGAAGAAGGGGGATAAAAAGGGAAGGGAAATAAAAAATATGGAAACCATAACATTGGAAATAATACACAAAGACCTGGAGTTTGTAAAGAGGGAATTGATGGAGATAAAAGAGCATATGGTAGATATAGATAGCATAATGACGGAAGATGACTATAAGGCATTGCAAGAGTATAAGATAGAAAAATCCGAAGGAAAATTAACATCGCACGAAAAGCTTAAACAAGAGCTGGGATTATGACGTTCGATGTAAGCTATTCCAACAGGTCAAAGAAATTTCTGAATCCAGTTATTCACGATACAAAAACAGTTGAAGGTTCCAAAGGTTTATTTAGAGTACGAGTTGGTGATTACAGGATACTCTATGAAGTGGATTATAAGAACAATTTGTTAGGTATAATAAAAATAGATAAAAAGCCAAGGGTTTATGATTGAATGGAAACGCACAGGAGGCACTATTACTTGCGATAAATTCATTGACGCGAACGGGAGGATTTATTATGACTGGATACCTGCCATTAGATTAGGAGTGTGATAAAAAATGCTACAAAGAAAAGAAATTCATCACATTTTGGACGGCTATGTTAGGGATGAGATAACCATCGCCACCATGGGGAGTCATACTGCACTCCAGATACTTAAAGGAGCAAGGGATGAGGGGTTCAAAAATCTGGTGATATGTAAAAGAGGCACTGAAGAGGTCTATCAGCAGTTCGGAGTGGCTGATGAACTCCTGATTATTGAAAATTACGAACAATTCATGGAGGAGAAGTTCCTGGAGAAACTGATAGAAAGAAACGTCATCCTTATCCCACACGGTTCCTTTGTGGAATATCTTTCGCCAAAACGGATTGAAAATGAACTCTTGGTCCCCATGCTCGGGAACAGAATGGTCTTAGAGTGGGAATCGGACCGTGAAAAGGAGCGTGAATGGATGGAACACGCCGGCCTAAGGCTGCCTGAGGAATTCAAAGACCCCAAAGATATAGATAGATTAGTCATGGTAAAATTTCCGGGTGCTAAGGGAGGGAAGGACTACTTCCTTGCGAGCAATCCTGAAGAGTTTGAGCGAAAGCTCAAAAAAACGGGGCTGAGAGATAAGGATAGATTTACCATCCAGGAGTTTGTAATAGGAACCCGGTTCTATCCCCATTATTTCTATTCACCGCTGAAAAACCGGCTGGAGCTTCTCAGCATGGACATCCGCTATGAATCCAACATTGATGGACTCTCAAGGCTACCTCATATTTTACAGGACGGCACTCCAGAACCTTCCTTTGTAGTTACCGGGAATATTCCGGTGGTAGCGAGAGAATCGCTCCTGAACCCGATCCTGAAGATGGGTCAGAGCGTAGTCAAGGCATCCCAGGAGCTGTTCAGTCCGGGTCTGATAGGACCCTTCTGTATAGAAACCATCTGCACCGAGGAACTGGAATTTATAGTTTTCGAGATTTCTGCCCGAATCGTTGCAGGTACCAATCTCTACATTAATGGTTCCCCTTACTCTCAGCTACTCTACCAGGAGCCAATGAGCACCGGTAGGCGAATATCAAGAGAGATAAAAGACGCACTCATGGATGATTCGCTTGATAGCGTTATATACTGAAGGTTGGTGGTGATTATTAGGAATATATGAACAAAGTTCCTATGCGGAATATTTTTAAGGAACTAAAATAAAAATAGAACGACCAAAACCTTTTGTCTTTATAATCCTTCTTTAACGGTGAAATCAGAAAAGAGAAGAGAAGAGAAGAAAAGCAAAAAGAGGGAAGAGTGAGTGTGAGAGAAAGTGAGCGAGCGTAGAATGAGACGAGTGCGGGTGATGAAATTTGGCGGAGGAGCAGTAGCAGATGGTAAAAAGATAAAGACCGTGGCAAATTTGATACGGCAGAGCAAAGAGGGAACAGAGGAAAAGGAAAAGGGGAGCAATGGACTTGGACTGGTCGTGGTGACATCCGCAATTTTCGAGATTACTGATATATTACATGAAAACGCAAGCAGGGTGGCAAAAGAGGGAGACGTGGAAAAGGTAAAAGAATTTGTGAACGAATTAAAAAACAGGCATGAAACTGCGGCATCTGAGGCAATAGACAATAAGCACGTGTTGAACGTGGTAAAGAAAGAGATAGAAGAAAGAGTGGGGGAAATGGAGAAGGCTCTGGTTGGTATATGTCTGTTGGGCGAATTAACAGCGAGGTCGCTTGACTATATCGTTTCCTTCGGCGAACGATTAGCGGCTCCTATCCTGGTAGGTACGTTACAATCAATGGGTATGGATGCCGTGCATCTCACCGGTGGTGACGCGGGGATAATAACGAATGCCAATTATGGCAATGCGCAGTTAACAAGCGATGCAGAAGAAGCGATAAGAGGGCGAATTATGCCTTTATTGGACGATAATAAAATACCCGTCGTCAGCGGATATATGGGGGAAACGAAGAAAGGGATAACGACAACGCTGGGTAGAGGCGGCTCGGACTATACCGCGACCATAATAGGTGCGGCGATAGATGCCGATGAAGTGTGGCTCTGGAAAGAAACCGAAGGAATAATGAGTGCAGACCCCAAGATAATCAAGGATGCAAGAAAGATACCCTATATCTCATATATGGAAGCGATGGAACTATCCTATTTCGGCGCTTCGATTCTCCATCCGAGAGCGATAGAACCCGTGATGCGAAAAAAAGTGCCGATACGCGTGAAGAATATACTCAAGCCTGAAGATACGGGCACGCTTATCGGTGAAGAGCCAGAAAAGACGGAAAGGGCAGCTAAAGCCATTACGCTGATTGAAAACACCTCGATTATAAACATCGCGGGGGCAGGCGTGAGGAGCATATCCGACGTTGCAGCTCGTATATTCTCGGTTTTAGCTGCTGAAGATGTGGACGTCATCATGATAAGCCAGGGCTCTTCGGAAAGAAACATATCCATCGTTATAGAGGGTGCGCAGTTGGAAAGAGCCATTGGCGCAATACAGCGGATAAACGCAGAAGGCACGGTGATCAGGGATTTTACGTCTAATAGTGACGTTTGCGCAATGAGTGTTGTTGGGGCAGAAATGGCAGGAACGCCGGGAGTTGCGGGAGAAGTCTTTTCCGCTCTCGGCAAGGAAGGAATAAGCATCATAATGATCTCACAGGGCAGTTCAGAGTTTAATATCTCGTTCGTGGTAAAAAAGAAGGACGCTTATGAAGCAGCACAAGCGATACATGACATGTTTAAGATGGGAAGGTGATGCAGTGCAGAAAGGAGGCTAAAAAATCCCGATGTCAAATACTACCAAATCCCAAGTAAATTCCAATTTCCAAATCCCAAAGAGAAAGGATAAGTAAAAATGTGGTGCAAAATTGGTAGTATTGGGGTTTGGGATTTGTTTGATAGTATTGGTAGTATTTGGATTTTGGATTTTATATGGAGCTAACCAAATATAATAAAAGGGGTATAACCTATTTATCTCATGAGAACATTAATTTAATGAATATAAGGGATAAAAAAAACAGAAAGTAAATTATAGACGCAGATTAACGCAGATTAACACAGATGATAAGAATCAACACGGTTAAACTAAAATAAATCTGCGTAAATCCGTGTAAATCTGC
>JAGGZZ010000186.1 GCA_021161765.1 Candidatus Methanophagales archaeon
ACTTTTTAAGAAAATCCAAAACATAGCTTTTGCTAATTCTCATAGGCATCCCTATGAGACTAAATCAAAACACGTTTTTTAATTTGATAGAAAGTTTCGATTCCGGGAAAATGCCCACTATGAAGGTTTCTGCTTTCTTCAATCTCCTAAAAAATATCTTCCCTGTTTTGCTGTAGTAAGGATACGCTTTGTTTCTTATTAGGAAATCTATCAATTCTTCTCTTGTTTGCAATATAGGGATTTGGTAACTCACTTCTTGTAGTTTTTCCACTTTTGCAGTGTCTCTGGTCTTTATTTTATATTCGTTCATTATCCAATCCCTCTGTTTGTGATATTTTCCCCTTTTGATGCCCCGTTATTTCTCAATTGACCCAATCTTGACCCAATCTTGACCCAATTTTGACCCAATTGACCCAATTCATAGTAAACGTTTCTACCTTTGCCTCTTCGTTTTAAAACATCTTTATTAACAAGCACCTCAAGGTCTCTCTTTGATGTCTCTCTTGTTGTGTGGTTAATCTGCTGATACTCCTTGTTTGTTATTTTACCCTTTTCTTTCACATACATCACTGCTTTTATCTGTCTTTCTTTCAATTCTAATTCCTTCAGATATTCCTCGGTATAAATGTCCTTGTAAAGCCATACACTAAATCCGCCCTGTTCTTCTTTATAGTCGGGTTCGGGTAAATTTTGTTCTTTACATAAATCAACAATCCTTTTTGTTCCCGAGCCCCAAAGCTCAATGAAGCCAGCAAGATAAAAGACGTTAGCAATTAAGGGGTTCTTTGGATATGAGGAATGTTCTCGCTTGAGGTCTTCTATACTTAGCTCTTTTGGAAGTCCACCGGGATTCCACATCCATATCTTATCGTCATAAACCTTAATCTGAATCTCAGCAGGGCTTAGATAGTCTTTATGTATAAGTGCGTTTATGACCGCTTCCCGGATTGCCTCGATGGGGTAGTCCCAGATGTCCTGGCGCACTATACCTTTTATCTCAAACTTCACACTCAAATGTTTTTTAATCGCCTCAACTGTTCTCTCCACTTGATTAAAAAGATTTCCTGCCGCAACAACCGTATCCAGGATAGTTGTAGAGGTTTTAAACCTTCCCACCCTTGTTTTGGCAGATATAAGAAATCTATGGGGTTCTCTTCCGAAAAGTAAAAGTCCTGCTCTCGTTATCTTACCATCTTCTGTTAGAAGCTCCCGATTGGTAAAAACCTTTTCCACTGAGTCAATATCGGATATACTTGGAACCCTTTTTCTGGCAAGATTCTTAAAGAGATTTACTGTGCTCATGTCAATATCTTCAAAATTAGCATCGGAAGGAAGAGCATCCCACGTTTTCCCGAATTTCGAAATCAGGAAGTGAGCAAGTTCTGAACCGCTCATCTCCACCGTGGTGCTTCCACTTCGTTGATAATACTTTCCGTTGTAAGATATTGGCATCTGTGAAGGCTCAATTTCCACAATAATTACCTTTTTACTATCAATTTCAGCACACTGAACCGATGGAGTTAGACCTAATTTTTCCCTTATCTTAGAGGGGATATCCTCTAAAAGCTTTTCCCAGTTATCAATTCCAACAACATTACGCTTGTCATCCCTGCCTAAAATAAGTTCGCCACCCGTTGAATTGGCAAAAGCAGAGAGAGTTTTTAGATGCAAATATCCGCTCACTGTCCTCAAGCAGCGTATATCTTACCATCGTCTCGTTCTTATCCGAGCAAAGAATCAACCCGATAGTGGGATTATCACCTTCTAATTTCTCCTCTTTCTCAAAATAGCGAACATAAAAATCCATCTGCCCAATATCCTGATGCGTGAGCTTACCAACCTTCAAATCAATAAGCACAAAGCACTTCAAAACGTAATTGTAAAATTCCAGAACTTTTTCGCTGTCTTTACTTAATGCAAGCCGCTCGTATAAAAGAGAATTTATCTGCCGTTCCAGTTCCCTCGTGCTCCAATTATTCTTGACTGATTCCAGCATGTAGAAGTTCCTCGCTTCTTCTTTCCCCACCTTCAAAAGTAGGCGGTAATGAGTCCATGTCAATTCGCCACGCAGTGCGTGACTATTTGGAAAGGTCAGATAAAATTGCCGCATATACTTCAAATTGCTTTCTGTGAACCCTTTCCCATAATCGCGTGTAAGCCTTTGTGAGAGTTCCTTAATCAGTGCCTTCCCATATTCCGCCCTCTCAGCCCCTTTTTGCTCTTCTTCAACGATAACCCTGCCTACCTCCCAGTAAGCCTGAACCATGGCAAAATTAACAGCACGGTAAGCGGTGCTGCGTGCTTTTTCTAATATCGCTCTTATGCTCTGGTATGTGGTATCTATGGATGACTGCTCCTTTAATGCAACGCGTTCTTCACTCATATCTCAACACCCTCCAGTCTTTTCGCTATCTCTTCGCCAGAAGGCAGGTATTTTCGCAATTCCTCGGGCAAGGTAGTTGTGATTTTATAGGTAGAAACCCCGATAGGCTGAGTAGTATCCTTGAGAGCGTACTCAACCACAATCCGATTTTTCTCTTTGCAGAGGATAATTCCAATGGATGGGTTCTCCTCCGCCAGTCTTATCGTATCATTTAATACCGAAAGATAAAACTGCATTTTGATATAAAATTCTCGCTCCAGGTCGTCCTTGCACTTACTCATAATTAATACATTTTTTGTCCAGCTAATTTCTGCAACCAATGGTTGCAGTTTTTTACTATCTTTATAGGTAAGGTAAAAATTTCTCACATTCCATAGATTCCGTTCTGAAAAGCCCTTAATTCCAGGAAATTCCTTTTGAAGATCTTTGGCAAGTCGTTCAACAACAGATTTGCCCCAACCTTCTCTATCCTGCCGCTCCACAATCATCTTTCCGATATCCCAATAGAGCGCTATCAATTCCTTATTCACTGCCTTAAGCGCTTCGTACTGAGCCGACAGGATCCTTTCCTTTACGTCCTTAAAGAAAGATTGATAGTTGTCTGGTGTTATCTCACTCATTTGGTCTCCCCTCCAGTATCTTTACCACATTCCCGGCTATCTTCACTTCCAATTCGTAGGCTTCGGCATTCAGCCGTTCCAGTTCTTCGTTTAGTGCATGCAATTTCTCGCTAAAATCAAAATCCTCTTCCTCCTTTTCCGTGACGCCCACATACCTGCCGGGGTTCAACGAATATCCCTGGTCTATGATTTCTTCTAAGGTCGCCACATTGCAGAGACCGGGAATATCACAATATTTACCTTCTAGAAAATATTGTTCCATAAGTTTCTGGCTCCCTTTATCCGTTTCTATATGCTCTTCACGGTAAAGCCGCACGATATTAGCAATGAATTCTATCTGCTCAGGTGTAAATTCGCGGTGCGCACGGTCTATCTGCCTGTAAATACTGCGGGCGTCTATAAACAAAACTTTGTCTTTGCGGTTAGTATGCTTCTTTCCCCTATCAAAGAACCAGAGTGTGCAGGGCAATGTCACGGTATAAAAGAAATTATCCACGCCATTAACATTGAAAGGCGGATTTGCCATCACGAAGTCGAACTTACCGAAGCTGTTGTGAAAATCCTCATAGTAGGTATTGCCCTGCCGAATATCGCCGGATAGACCATGAACAGCGAGATTCATCTTGCAAAGACGTCTCCTTCAAGTGTCATGGGAATACTGGAGAAGGTTTTGAGCAGTGCGACAAGAACGTCATTTTCCAGCCGGTTATATGTTTTAGGAAGAACGTCTTTCAAGTCTTCATTTTCCATTTCAATGGCTTTCATTGCATCGTTAATCGCTTTACCAATGTTCTCTCCTTCTGGGAGATTCAAGAGATAAGAAAAACGAGCATTCTCTGGAAGTCTATTTCCTGCTCTGCAAGTGTGAATTTATAGTCGGCGAAACGTAAGAAAATTAAACCAAGGACGGGGACGGAGTATTCAGAAGATTTAAGCCGCGAATTAGCCCTGAGTTGGTCCGCTGCATTCCACAGCCTCTTTTCTATTTCATTTATCATGCCAACCCCTCTTCTTTGAACATTTTTCACCCCTCCTTCATCAACCCCGCATCCACAAAACTCATATAACCATCACCGCCTATAATAATATGGTCCAGAACCCTTATACCCACCAAATCACACGCTTGAACCAACCGATTAGTAATCTCAATATCCTCCTCACTCGGCTTCGGCTCTCCACCTGGATGATTATGCACGAAGATCACCGCAGCAGCAGACCCCTTTATCGCCTCTTTTATTACTTCTCGTGGATGCACCACACTTGCCGTCAAGCTTCCTTCTGAAATTGTTATATCATTAACTATTTTATTTCTTCCGTCCAGCAGCATGACTTTGAACACCTCTTTCTTTAAATCCCTTAGATAAGGTTTGTAATAATTTAAAATAATCGCTAAAAGCTTAGCAGGGGAGAGATTTTCTGCACCGCGCTTTATCAACATCTCCCTCGGTCGTTCTTCCTCAGGCCAATCTTTTATTGTGGGTTTGTATTCCCTCTTCTTGCTTAGCTCTCCCCTGATATTTTCTCTGAGAACTTTGCAATCTTCTTCTGTTTGCAAGCCCAATTTTTCAACAGCGCCATTCTTTATTATTCCCTCAAAAATCGTATTCTCGTCTTCCGCTTTCTTCAATCTCCTGAAAACTTCTTGGAGTTTTTCCACTTTTGCAGCATCCCGCATTTTTATTTTATACCCAGGCTTAGCCATTTGCTCACTCAGGATTTCTATCCAAAAGATTTTATATTTTATTTTTTCTTCTACATCAAAATAAATACGAAGGTACAGGAAATGATCGACTCATACGACTTCAGCAGAACTCTCGTAGATGGAAAAGCATAAAGAAACAAAGAACATTTGTTTACAAAAACGTGTGATGAAACTTAAAATTCCATATTTCAGGCAAGAGAAATGGTTCACATGTGGTCCCGCGTGTTTACGCATGCTCCTCACTTTTATCGGCATTGAAATTTCAGAAGATGAGATAGAAAGGTTTTTAAAGGCTTGGAGTATATTTAAAAATTGGATGGTAACATGCAAACGGAAATATTAGAATCGGCGAGAGAATATCTGATAGAGAATTTTGGCAATCTGATATCCGCGGGAGAAATATATTTTGACAAAAGAAAAAATACGTGGAATGTGAAAATCATCGCAAAAACGCCAAAAGGGACTCTGCCGGTGGGTGAAATCCTTCTTGATTCTAAAGGAAACATAATTGAAGTCCCTACTAAAGAAACTTTGCTAAACGTCTTAAAAATGCGGCTGACGGAGGAAGAGGGAATAATAATAAAGGTTCATGCAAAAGACCTTTCGAAAATAACAAAGGTGATTAAAGATATCCAGGCGCTCTAAACATCTTACCACGGCTCTGGCTGCTCACCAAAAATAATCTATGATGATCAACTCATACGACTTCGGCAGGATAGTCGTAGATGGAAAAGCATATACGAACGATGTGATTATCTTCCCTGATAAGGTCAAGGACAACTGGTGGAGAAAAGAAGGACATGCTCTCCACATAGAAGATATTGACTCCGTGGTCGAAGAGAAGCCGGAGGTGCTAATTGTAGGCACTGGAAAATATGGAATCCTGAAAGTTTTGCCAGAAACGAGAGAATACATCGAATCAAAAGGAATAGAGTTAATCGTCGAGCCAACAGACAAAGCTTGCGAAATATACAACGAAATATCAAAGAATAAAAAAGCCGTAGCTGCTTTACACTTGACCTGTTAATACACTTTCTTTCTACGAGAAAGAACCGAGGGCTAAGAAAGTTCGGTTTATCGATACCGAATGTTAAAGCCTTTAAATTCCCCCGTATATTCTCCCCATGTAACCTTTACCGACGATACCTTCGCCGCAGGAGGCCCATAATGACAATACTCTACCATTTCATCTACTTTTCCTTTTGCTCCTTCAAATACCGCTTCTACTCCCCCATCTTCCGTGTTTCTTACCCAGCCCTTTACCGCCCGCAGATTCGCTTCCTCTTTGGTTGTATACCTGAATAGAACTCCTTGTACTCGCCCCTTGACAAACACGTGTGCCCTTACTTTTGAGTCCATGGTTATAAAACAACAATAAAAAAAGCAATGCAATATAAAAAATATTTCGGTGACACAAAATGGTGTTAAGTGCTGGGGAAAGAATGAAAGGGGTTCTTGTTCAGTCCTTCGAAAACGTTCGACAACTCTAAGGAAGACACGATTGGCGACGCCCTGAAGTATTTCGCAATAGCGATTCCTCTAATCATTTACAATTTTTCCTCCTTTTTATTTTTATGGCGGATTCCCCAGGCTTTATTTATTGGGCTATAGAAGCTCGCTGGCTATTTCTGTCTAATCTACCACTGAGCGTTAATCCAGTCATTATTGCGGTGGCAGTAGTTATTTCAGGCAGAGAGATATCTGCATTAAAACCACCTAAATGAGGACCTGTTCTGATGGTTATGTCCTCCTGACCCCTGACAAATCCTCTTATCTCTCCCTCGGTATAGCCTCCATCTATTAATACTTGTCTAAATTTATCAGCACTCATTCTCCCCTGGTCAGCCCTCCTGAGTATCTCTTCCATATATGTATCTACGCCCATCTCCTCAATCATCATGAGGACAAGATTATCTAAGAAGTGCAAAGGTTGGCAAAATACTCGCCCTGTAAAGCCCGTGTAATAATTTTGAAATACCCCCTGGATTAACTCGCTCAATAGACTTTTATCGAACAGGTCACGTGTATCAACGGGTTTACCCTGGCTATCCCAACCCATCCTGCTCCTATCTCTGTTGCGGAAATAGCTGCCTAAGAGGAGCATTAGGCTGAGATAATGAATACCAATGTAATGATACAGCCATAACGGATTCTCATCAAAGGCAATGAAATGTTCAAAATCCCTTATACCCGTAATACCAATATTGGGATTGTCTAAGGAGAAGAGCCATCTATCCAATCTGCCTCTCTTCTCCCAATCATAGCGACCTTGATCTGCTCTCCTACCTACTTGTGGGCGATTATGAAATAATGCAATGGGCTTGGTATGGATAATGCCTAAAGAGGTGAGATGACCTAACAATTGGGAAGACCGGAACATTACCTCTTTGAATTCGCCTGGATTGACCTTTTTGGAATCATTACAATAAGTGAAGTAGTCTTTATGTGCAAAAAAGGCAATGGCATATGGGCTTAATTCCTCATGTGTCCTTAAGGTTAAGGGTATATTTTTGAGCCTAAATATATAACCCCCCTCTGTTCTAATAGCTTTTGGTATATCAAATCTGGCAGGTTGGGAATAATTCATCCCTAAGTATTCCATCCATCTTGCCTCGATCAATAAAGACTGAATCTTTTCCTCTTTGCGCAAGAGCTTTACTACAAGAATCTTATCCTCTCCCACGTTGCCTATCAGACTCCTACCCATAAATTGGAGATCAGAAGGATAAGGAACGTCTTCTCCCCTGGTTAGCTCTTCCAAGCTTAAAGCGAGGGCTTTCTTGTGTATGGATATAGAATTAGTTACTTCTACCGGACCTTTGATCAAAACAGGTATGGATAAAGCATGACCAGCAGCCCTATAAGCATAGAAATCCAGGTCTTTCGTCTTTAAGATATTTTCTAAACCCTGAAAAGTAGCTTTGGGAATAAGTTCCGGTCTTCTTTGAATCATATAAACCAATGCATTATCAGCAGCCCTGTAAGTGGAAGGGTCTAATCCCTTTTTTCTTAGGATATTCTCCATGCATACAGGGTCTTTAGTATAAAGTGAAAGATATGGCCAGGACATTACTACTTTTAATTAGGTGTATCAATATAAGCAATTAATAAATCAAGAGAAGGGAAGGATTCTGATATCTTAATTTTTCCCTTTCTTCACCTCAACTTCACTGCGGTTCCATACGCAAGCATCTCCGATACTCCGCTTGTTATCCTGGCGGTCATAACCCGCGTATTTATGACCGCATCAGCACTCATCTCCTCAGCCTTCTTTTTCAGCCTTCCCAATGCGGTTACCCCTCCCTCACTGAACATGTTCGGGTGTTTTTCATTGATAGTAATTTGTTGAAATCCCGTCGTCATCTCCTCATTGTACTCTTCCGGCTGAATGACCTCCACTTCTGGAGGGCCAACCATATCAGCTATCAGCCTACCACAGTCAGTGACAGATATACGATACCTATAAGAGATTCTCACAAGCCCCAAGACCTCTGCTATCTCCTTTCCAGGAACGAAATCCGTATTTACCACTATTACGTTCATGGTCTTAACTCCTCCCTACTTATTTCCTTTTTCATTTTCTTCCATTCTTTGTATCTCTCAACACCCATCGTTATTATTAAAATATTTTCATTCTCCTGGTAGCTACATCTAAAAGTTCGCTATGAGGTCCTCCTTAACTTCACGTGCGCTCTTCTCGCCGACTAATATCTCGACCAGTTTAACGCCGAATTCAAGCGCAGTCCCCGGACCCTGACTGGTGATTATCTTACCATCCACTACCACTCGCTCATTGATGGGCTTTGCCCCGTCTAAAGCGGTTTCCAAACCCGGATAAATCGTCGCGTTTTTACCCTCTAAAATCCCCGCTTTTGCCAATACCGAAGGTGCACCACAGATAGCTGCAACGACCTTACCGCGTGCAAATGCTTTTCTCACTGCATCCAAAACGCGCTTGTCGTTACCCAGATTCACGTACCCGGGAGACCCACCGGGCAAAACGACCGCATCAAAATCCTCGGTATTAATCCCTTCTATTTCTCTATCCGGAATCACCTTAACCCCACGTCCGCCTTCGATAGCGCCCGCTTGAAGACCTGCAATCACAACCTCTACCCCGCCCTTCTGAGTGTGTCCACAATACCCATCGCTTCTATCTCTTCAAATCCCGTAGCCAAAAACACAACGACAGCCATTTTCTCTTACCTCTTTAGTTATATATGTCTCGTTTTATACTAAATTCATGTTTTTAATGAAAAATTGAAGATCAATTATAAATAACTACGAATTCATTCGTAGCCTTAGAAACTTTTATAAAGGAGGAAAAATAAAGAAGGTTATGGACTTGCAGGGAAAACAACTGACAATTGCAACAGTTGCGGTAGTGTTTGCGTTCTTAGTGCTTATTGCGTTAGTAGCCACAATTGGCGGTGGTTTACGCTCGTATGAGCGGTCAGAAATAGCAATCGCGGATATTGATATATCTGCCGAAGCGCTTGGTATTGCCGATGTAATGCTAAATGTGACCACATATCTGGATAACAGCGGGGATGCGAAATCCGGCGAAATGGACATCATGGTGAAGGCATACGATGCCGATACAAATTTACTCGTGGCTTCTAATGGGTCGAAAGTGGGGAAAATAGGCGGAAGAGAGACAAAATCCGCGAACACGTACTTGAAGCTTCCGAAGAAGAGAGGATATAGGCTGCAAATAGTTGCTTTTGAAGACGGCAAGGGCATACTGCGGGGCGAAAGGGAGATTTATGGATTATCGCACTTAGAACCTCCTTCTGTTGCAAAAATTTCCATACGAAAACTTGATTTCTTCGTGGAAGCGGTAGAAGTAGAGAGCGGAAGAGGGAAAGAGAAGGAGTATGCAACCATCAATACCACCCTATACATTGACAATCGCGGAAAAGACGTCGGCGGTCTGAGAGCG
>JAGGZZ010000075.1 GCA_021161765.1 Candidatus Methanophagales archaeon
ATATAGTGGTGTAAATTTCTTTTTTGGTTCTTTTTAATAGCCTATGGGCACTGATCAGTGGGGTAATGAATACCCAGATAGCAATCACTTCCAAAATGATTGTAAACCCCACAAGCGGCAAAATCCAGTCTTTGTAAAATAGACCACCAATAGCAATATATGCGAATGAGTAAATAACCGCTATGAAAGCAACCCTCATAGCAATAAGAGATGTGAGCCCTGTTATTTTTTCATAGTCAATAAGAAATTTGGTATATGAATTTCAGTAGCTAACATTTTTTAAACGTTGCACCACCATTTAAAAAGGTTTAATGGAGGTGAACAATGTGCAAACCCATACATATCTACAAGAAACCATATTGAAGCTATTCGTAGAAATAGATTTGAATCTGTCAAAGCCGTTGAGAAAGATGCTTTCTGCGTTAATCGTCTGTCTGCTGGAGAATAACAAAGCACATATTTCGCGACTGGGTGAATCTCTATCTACTGGTGACGCAAGTGCTATGGCGTGTATACAGCGTATCCGCCGGTTCTTGTCCAATAAAAAGTTGTCGCCACTCATAACAGTCGTACCGCTGCTCCTTCTGATGCGCCCTCTTCTATCGAAGCTCCCCGAAATCGTGCTGACCATGGATCGCACCGACTGGGAAAAACGTCGTAAATACATCAATATCCTTTCGGTGGCAGTCAGCTATAAGGGGCGTGCTATCCCGTTATTCTGGATTGTCCTTGATAGAAAGGGTAATAGCTCTTTTGAACACTGGAAACGAGTATTAACGCCGGTTATCGAAGGATTACAGCAGATGGAGTGGCTTTCAGGCATACCCATCCACGTTGTTGCAGATCGGGAGTTTGCCAGCCCTAAACTGGCTGAATGGCTTAAAAAGACCTATGGTGTGGATGCAACACTGCGGATGAAGGCAAGCATGTACTTGAAAGGTGAAGGAATGCCGGAAACAAAAATTGCCACGCTGTTACGAAAAATGCTCAAGGGTTCACGCCGTGTTCTTCGTGACCAAATAGTGACACGAGACAGCACTTTTAAGATGAATGTCGTACTGAACTGGGGCAAGGAATACGAAGAAGCGATGGTAAGGGGCGACGACACTCGCGAAACCTCACAGAGCGGATGTACTGTACGGGCAGCGTTTTGGCATCGAGCCGATGCACAAAGATTGGAAAACCAACGCTTTTGAACTCGAAAAAACCAGCGTGACCGATCCAAAACGGATAGAGACGCTCTTGATCCCAATTGCTTTCGCGTATATCCTGTGCGTGCTCGAAGGCGAGAAAAAGGAAGAAACAGGTGATGTCCGCAATCCACCAAAAGGCAAAAAGCGCATGGTAGGACTTTTTCTGAGTGGCCTCAGGACTATTTCTATGTATATCAGACGCGGTACCATCGAGCAGTTCAGGATTTTTATCCGGATTTTGCTTCAACCATTCTTCACGGCTTGGAAAATACCGACATTTTCGTAGGGGATATCAATAGATAATTTAGACAAATAGAGAAGTCTTGTATGTTGGATGAGTGGAAACTATCTTCTTTGAAATGATGTTGTGGTTATCGGAATGAGAAAAAATAGGACGTTGGTTTGAGTTTCACGAAATTCCACGTTGATGCGAGGATGTGATTAGCTATAATCATGGTAATCTGTTTTAATGGGCATTCTAATTATTTTTTGACGGTGGTTTTGCATAAAAGTGTTAGCTACTGAAGTTAATAGCCTAAAATTCACGGCATATAAGGTTTTCGATTTTTTCATTTGCTATCTCAAAGCAGCAAAAAACGCAAGTTATTTATTGCAGTAATAAAAAGTAGTATTTATGCGATTGGGTATCTTTCTTTGCGCCTGTAACGGTACAATAGATATAGATTTTAAAAACGTCAAAAAGAGTCTGAAGAAGAATAAAGAAGTTGAAATCGTTGAACTCCATGACCAGTTATGTCAGTCCGGGTTGGATTATATCATAGACGACCTCAGAAGATTGGAGCTTGACGGCATATTAATAGCGGGCTGTAGCGAAAAAAAACGACTGTTTGAGCGGGTAACCACTGGATTTGACAGTAACATCTTCTTCTTAAACATCCGCGAACACTGTGGTTGGGTGCACGGCAGAAAAGAAGCGACAGAAAAGGCGAAGGCTATGATAAAGGCCGCTATCAGCTACATTACAATAAAAACCTCGCTTCCAGAACCTAAAAAAACCACGGTGGATGTTGGATACGATGTGTTGGTGGTCGGTGAGGAGGATAGAGGAGCCGTAAAAGTTGCAAAAAGTCTTTCCCATCTGGCTAACGTCCATCTATTGACAAACAATATTCAAGAATGGTGTGATGAGCTGGAGATACATATTGGCGAAGTTAAAGGCATAAGCGGTGATATCGGCGGATTTGAGGTGGAAATAAAGAGAAATATAGACATAGCGAAGTGCATATCCTGCGGTCTTTGTGCTGATGCATGTCCGAAAAATGCGATACGATATGATGCGGTGTACACAATTGAAGCGGGATGCGATGAATGTGGCGATTGCATTGATGTATGTCCAACTGGCGCCATTGAGTTCCACAACCGTGAAGTCATCCATACGGGTCAAATTCTGGCGATTGCGGAGGGCAGCGGCTGGAACGGGTCAACCCGATTCGGGATTTACACTGCAGCGGATTACGAAGAAGCAATGAGGAAAGCAGTTGACGTGATTACGAATTTAGGAGAAATAGAGCATACGAAATTTCTGGATTTGGATTTGGAAAGATGCGCAAGCGGTAAGAGCGAATTAATAGGGTGTGAGTCCTGTTTACCCTGTCCCTACGAGGCGATAACGAGGGAAGGTGCGAAGATGGTGTTTAACGAGGTCAGATGTCAAGGATGCGGGCTTTGTTGTGCCTTATGCCCTCTGTCAGTCCCGCAATTAGAGGAATACCCCAACCATTTAATATATGCTCAAATAGAAAATCTGTTGTCTGCGGATTTGACGCAAAAGATTCTCTTATTTGCCTCTTCAGAACGCATTGAAGATTTAAACGTGATTGGCAGGAAGAAGCTAAAATATCCTGCGCTGCTACCTCTCTTCGTGCCTTCTATTGATCTGGTATCTGAGACGCAGATACTTAGTGCATTTGAACTCGGTGCGGATGGTGTCGTTCTGTGGGGATGCGAGAACGGTAATAGCCATCTCGAACAGATTGAACCTACGGTAAAGTTTGCAAATATGGCGTTATCCGCATTCGATTTAGGTGCGGAAAGAGTGCTACTGGTAAGTGATACACCGGGCGATGCAGTGAATAAGATGGCGGATTTTGCCAACGACTTAAGCCCTTCTCCTATTAGGAACAAGAAGCGGGAAACGATTGATTTTGGTAAACCCAAGAGGGATGTGCTGTTGGAATTAATGCGAAGCTTTTTCGTGAAAACCGGGGTGCATCCAACGTTAATAGAAAAAAACACGCAGTTTCCATTCGCTGATGTCTCCATTGATCCTAACTCCGCATGCACGATGTGCAATGCCTGCATGAACATGTGCAGGACAAACGCCTTGAGTAAGGAAGAGAACACGATTAATTTTGTCTATGGGCGCTGTATTGCCTGTGACTTGTGTGAGAGAGCGTGCCCGGAAGAAGCGATAATCATAGAGAAAGTGCTTGATTTCTCGCGACTGGTAGAAAAAGAGGGAAAAAAGCTCGTTGAATCTGAGTTCATTGCATGTGCGGGATGCGGGAAATTATTTATGAGCAAATCGGCATTTGAGCGAATATCCGAGTTATTAAAGGAAGATGAAGATGAAGGCAAAGTAGGCGAAGGAGAACTCAGCGTAGAGGAAAAAATAGAATTGCTCAGATATTGCGAGGACTGCAGAGCTTCAAAAGCGGTTGAGTGGACGTATAGAAAGATGGGTGTAGAGGGACTTGGTTGAGGAGAAAAAAGTTAAATTTAACCGCAGAGCACACAGAGAACGCAGAGGCATAAGAAAACAGAAAATCTGTGTAATCTGTGGTTGGTTATATTAAAAGGAGCTAAACGAATACGATGACGAAAACAGAAGAAATTTTGGAAATGCGAAAAAAAATTATGCGTTTTTGTATCGAATGTATTTAGAGGAGCCACCGCGAGCGTTTGCAGATGACCTGGCGAACGGAAGAATCTCTTTCCCTGGTTCGATAGCGTTAGACAAAGAGCTATCCGAAGGTTTTCGTGTATTAAACGAATTTATGGAGAAACGCAAAGGCAAACGCAAAACGGTGGATGAATTGGTATGAAGACCTGGTAGACGAAAACACCCTCTTGTTCATCGGACCTCATAGACTCCCGGTGCAGCCATACGAGTCCTGGTGGATAGATGGAAAGCTAATGGGGAAATCGCTATTAGAAGTGAAGAAAGCGTGTAGGGAAGCAGGTGTCGCTAAATCGAAGGATTATGCAGAGCCGGAAGACCATATCGCATTTGAACTCAAGTTTATGCATCATCTATGCGAGCTGGGATTCAGTGCTGAAAATGAAGAAAAGCGTAGGGCGTGTTTAAACCTGCAGAAGAGATTTCTAAACGACCATTTATTGAAATGGGTGCCTGATTTCTGCGATGCGCTATATGAATACAAACAGTCGGATTTCTACAAGGGCATTGCGAAACTCACAAAAGGTTTTCTTCTGCTGGAGGATGCCATGATCGGGGAATTGCTGGAATGAGGTAAAAGTGCCTGCAATTTGCCTATGTTAGTTTATTCCCTGTTTGTTTAAAAACCTATGCTAAAATTTCTATATTCGTTAAAAACCACTAAGTTTTATATAATATGAAGATGCAAATTATCAAAAAGTGCGCGATATGTCAGGCAACGGAGATATAAAAAACTTACTAAAAATATCGGGATATTCAAACATAGCGATAGAATACTTTCTCAAGAAGGTGAACGTAGGGAAAATAGATAATCCTG
>JAGGZZ010000104.1 GCA_021161765.1 Candidatus Methanophagales archaeon
AGCAAGAAGAAACAAGCACCGATAGAACCCAATACGAGGTAAGTAAAACTCGCCTTCAGCGCTATTTTACCCCTCGATGCTATTAACGCGTACGCAGACAGCGAAAATATCTCGATGAACACGTACATGTTGAATATGTCCCCGGTCACGGTAACACCGCACAGACCAGTGACGAGGAGTTGATAAAGAGTATAAAAAGAGACAATCTTTTGCGGCAGTTCATGCGCTATGCTCCGCTTTGAATACGTGACACAGATTAAAGCTAAGGAAAGAACGATGACCAGTATGTAAGCATTCAACGCATCAACGACGTATTCTATGCCCCAGGGTGGACTCCACCCGCCAAGCCAGTAATGTATGGTTCCAACAGTAAGGACATGGTTCAGGATAAAAATAGACATGACGAGTTGAACGAGAATGGTTGCAAAGGAGATGACCCAGCAGGACTTCTTGTTCAGCCAGCCAACAATCAAAATAGTGAGTGCCGAGAGCAAGGATACTACTATCACAAGAACAGGGAACTGCTCGACTACGCTCAGTATCACGTTTTATGTACTTCCCCCCTTTTTTTTCCCGTTTGGACACACGCCCTTCTTCAAAAAGGATTTCAATACGCCTTAAAAAGAAGTAAAAAGCGACAATATGTACAGTTGTCGCTTTTTTCACCAGCGGGACACGGGTGTCACGTTTTTCAATTTTCAGTTTGCGGTTTGCAATTGCGCGGCGGTACTATACACCCAGCTCTCTCTCCTTCTCTATTATCTCCTCCTCTTCTATCGTCCCGTATTCCTCGTACATCCGTATTATCAGCGCAAGGGCAACTGCCGTTGTGGCTGCACCTACTACGATAGCAGTTAGCATGAGCACGTGAGGCAGGGGATTCGCATATACAACCCCATGTTCTACTATACCCCCCGCTGCCCACGGGAGAGCGCCCTTCACTATTGGCTCTGTTACACCCTTACCCCAACTTCCAAGTGTTGCATCCCCGAGCGAGACGAAGAACAGAATTATTGCCGTCTGAAATATGTTCAAACCAATAACCTTCTTCAATAGATTACCCTTTGCTATCATCGCATAGAACCCGATGAGCATAAGCAGAATGGAAATCCAGTAATTATATTTCGCGATAAATATCCCACCTCCAAACGACCAGTCTATCATCTGACTCTACTCCTGCACCTCCTTATCTCCTTTATTTTTGTCCTTATTCTTCTTCCCCTCTCCTTTCCACGCAAGGTCAAAGAATATAGATGCAAATATTGACATCACCGTTAGACCTATCCCCACCTCTACGACATCACTTATCATCAATGCTCTCGTATGCGCAGGGCTCATTATTTGCGACAGTGGAAGCGCGGCATAGTTGAGATACTGTGCGGCGCCAAGCGAGAGGACAATACATAAGAGACCTACGCCTGCATAGAGATACAGGCCCAAACTATTAAGAGCGGCATTCCACGACTCGGGCAGTCTCTTCCGACCTTTAGAGATGCCAAATGTGACGGTGAACAGTACAATAGAAGCAGCAAATACCACGCCACCCTGGAATCCCCCGCCTGCGCCTTCTGTCCCGACCATCACGTACAGGGCATATATCTGAATAAACGGAACCATCAAGCGGGTTATTGTCTCAATTATTACATTCTCTTCCCATATCTTCCCCTTTTTACCATTCACAGCTTTCCTCGCCTCCTGAGTAGTAATATGACCGCAATGCCTGCGGTGAATATGACGGTCGTCTCACCGAGCGTATCATAACCCCTGTAATCCGCAAGACCCGCGGTAACCATATTTGGCACACCTATCTCCTCTTCACATTTCTCCTCCCATCTTACCGGGATAGAATAACGGTAAACGACCAACTTATTGCCCTCCTCTTCCTCCTTAAGGAAATAATACTTTTCTGGTTCCGGGTAAAGCAGTTCCTCCTTTGCGATAAGCACGTCCCAGCCCCCTTCTACTTCTTCAACCGAGTACTCAGTCTCTGAAGGAGAGGGAAACCCACGCGCCTTTATTCTGCTGCTCAACTCTTCCGGGATAACGCCCGCACGGAGGCTGTCTTCTAATCCATCCGCACCCGCATCAATACTGATGTGCAGGTTGACATACCTATTAGCAGGCGAATAGGGGTCACCAAAGTCGGGTATGTCCTCCGACACATAGATAAAAAGAGCACCTAAAAAGACAACAAAAAGCAGTGCCATCGCCGATATAGGTTTCATTTAGTCACTTGCCTCCCTTTTTGTTCTTGCTAATGCTGCGATCATAAACGCCGTAATTGCGCCCGCCCCAACTGCCGCTTCGGTAAAGCCCACATCTACCGAGTGCATCTCCACATAGACCGTAGCGATTACAAAGCTGTAGGCACCCAGAAGTATGATTGCGGCTAATAGGTCCCGCACACTTATTGCTGCGATAGCAATCAAAACGAGGAAGAACAACAGTATGAGGTCAAGAGGTATTATCATTTTTTTTCGTTACGCCTCCTCCATGTACACATGAGCAACCTTATTTATCATCGTCTTGTCCACTAAGAGGGCATCAGCAGGTTTTTTTGCGATTGCGTGAACCAGAAATCGGCCCTTACCCGGGTCTATATCTATTGTTATCGTCCCTGGAGTTAGAGTAATGGAATTAGCAAGGGTGGTGAGTGCGAAATCGCTTCTCAAGGAAGTATCAAATTCTATTATGCGCGGGTCTATTGGCATCTTCGGATGCAGAACGCGATATGCAACATCAAAGTTAGCGAGAAATATCTGCCATAATTCCCATGGTACGTAAGCTATAAGCCTGAATGTCTTCGCGAGTGTCATTTCGCCTTCCTTTGTTATCAATAGGTCATGGGAAAGCAGGGTAACTACCCCCGCACAGATAATACCAGCTATTATGTGAACGGGGCTAAAATGCCCATTTAGAGGGTTAATACACGCGGACATGAGCAGCCAAAAGATATACAAAACGGCAAAGACTGCGAGCATCAAACCTACATTATGTTCCTTTGACCTGGTCATAGTCTCGTGTTTTACCTCCTCTCCTCTCCCTTCTTCCACGGCTTCAAGCCCGTTAAATATGCCGCTTTCATTATCGCATGCGTGCCTACCGGATTAGCAAGAAAGATGAAGAACATAAGGAAAAAGAGTTTTACCGTTATAAAAGACCAGCCCTGATAGACCATGCAACCGACAATCACAAGAACTTCACCCAGCGTGTCACATTTACCGGTTGCATGCAGCCGGGTATAAAAGTCCGGGAATCGCAATAACCCAACTACGCCCGTTACCATGAAGAATGCTCCTCCTGCTATCAGTATTGTGGCGATTATGTTTATTATGCTGAACATATTTCCCCCCGTTCAAGGTATTTAGACATAACCAGCGTGGCAATGAAATTTAATATCGCGTAAAGGAGCGAGATGTCAACGAACATAGGCCGGTCGAAGATATAGCCAACGGCAACTAAAAGGACGATTACTTTTGTCCCTATCACGTTAACTGCCGCTACCTGATTGAACACACCGGGTCCAAGCACCGCTCGATATAGACTCAGCGATATCGTGACTGCGATTAAAAGCCCAAGCGCTAAAAATATATCCTCCATCTCTATCTTTTCCTTTATCTTATGGATATGCCTGTATGTAATGAAGTATGTTGAGGAGGTATTATAAATAACTTTCGGAATTATTCGGATGTGAGGTTTTACATTATTCACCGCAGAGCACATGGAATTAGAGGTTTAGTTTATTAGCGGTTCAGCTCGTTAGCTAAAACGCCAAACCGCTAAACCGCTAAACCGCTATCCTCGGCGCTATCCGCGGTGATAAAATAAAAGAAGGGAAGGGAAGAAAGGGACACATGGGGGTAAATTCACAAATTGGCATTGACATTTGAAAAGCAAAAGGACAGGGCACTTGAGAGGTTGCGGTTACGGGGAGCAGACGAAGAGATAGTCCCGGTACTAAGCAAGATAAACAGCTCCGAAGATTTCTTTACCACGAGCAGTTGCTCCGGCAGAATCGTTTTGATTTCTATCCCGGAGATAGGTGCGAAACGAGAAGCGAAGTTTATTGGTAAGTGGCATCGTCCCCCGGTGAGCAGAGAAGAGGTGCAGGAAGCGCTAAAGCTAAAATGGCGGGAGGGGATTACGGAGGGAAGAGAGTTATGGCTGTTATCGCAATCGCCGATACTGCACGTGGCGTGTAGGGATTTAGAGAAAGCAAAGGCATTGTTAAGAATAGCGATTGAATCAGGGTTTAAATACAGTGGGATAAAGGCGATTTCAAATTTTAAGGATAACGGGAAGGTGATGGTGGAGATAGTGAGCACGGAAAGGATGGACGTGCCACTGGGTAAAGATGGTGTGATGTTTTGCAGCGAAGGTTATATGGATTTTATCTTATCGAAGGCGAATTTCATGCTCGAACGGGGAAAAGGGAAGTTGAAGAGGTTTTACGATGGGTTGAAGGAGGCTGAATAAGTTATTTTTGTACGAAGGTCTTTTATAAAAAGGGAGTAATAAAGGGTTAAATGGAAAACAAGCATGCAGCTGAGGTTCTCTGGCTCGTAAAGCAGCAGACAGGCAGAAAACCGAAACTTTTGAAGAGTCCACCAGATGAAGAGTGTAATGCGAACCTTTGTAAGAGTCGTAATTTAGAATAAGCGAAATTGGGTTGATACGCTTAGACCAAAAGGTGCGGAATCATGCCATAACGGCTACTATGACGTTATGGGGAATGGACAAATGGTTCTCGGCTCACAGATGGCTTCTAAGGCGCTCATAGTTATCTGCGATGTAGAACTTGGTAACCCCAAATGACGGCTGCGCCGCCAGTAATGTGTGATGAGTGATAGGTAACATGTCACAGGTTACAGATCACACAT
>JAGGZZ010000088.1 GCA_021161765.1 Candidatus Methanophagales archaeon
AATTCTTTCTCGCCTGGATGGGGCACCATAGATATTTTAGGAACGAATCCACCGACGGTTAATTTTGATTACTCAATATCCGATGCGACGGTACAATTTACTGATGAGTCAACCGACCCGGATGGAGTCGTAGCGTGGTGTTGGGATTTCGGCGATGGCTATCGTTCAAGTGAGCAAAACCCGGTTCACACTTATGCCACCTCTGGTACTTATTCAGTCACGCTAATAGCAATGGATAATTACGGTGCTGCGGAAATCAAGACGAAGCAAGTAGAAATAACCGTTGTAGAAGGTTTCTTTGACACCGGTCCCGGCACATACCCAAGCATCGCAGGCACGCACATCGGAACAATAATCCCGAATCAAGATATTACAGTGCAAAAGATGTACACGTATCCATGCACTGGAACAGGTGGACACACGGAATACGTGGCTTTTTACCACTCTGATGGAGCAAAGCTCGCAGAGGAACATTGGGCTGGCTACACTGGGGAGTGGCACAATATTTCTTTTGACCCTGCTTTCACACTACTCGCAGGTGAAACCTATAACTACTCCATTCGCACAGGCTCTTATCCGCAAATCGTGCACGAACAAAGCAAAGAAGTAACAGGAGGAACAATCACTTGCACTTTGTTCGTGGATGTGAATGGAAAGACATACACAGATTGGATTCCTGCGATAAGATTAGAATAAAATAGACCATGAAACCGTAGAAATCGCAGCCGAAAACATTGAGAAGCTCGTAGACAAATTAAGGAAGATTTCATGAAAGGGGAGCTGAACGTAATTGCTCAATATCTTGTGGATTTCGAGCAATTAAATGCAAAATACAGAGTGCAAGTTGAAAACGGCAAAATATAAAACAGGAACGGGGAAGTGTAAGTTTAACTTTAAACCTCTTATTATCACCCTCATTATGCTGAATTTGACTTTTGCACTTTGCACTTTCCATTTTTCAATGTCTGGTCAAAAATCTATCGAATTTTGAGCAGATAAGAAAGTTTGTTACATAAAATCCGTCAACGCCTTCTGCTCCTCTTCCGTGGCAAAAAGCGCATTCACGTCCTTTTCTAACAGTTCCAGCCGCTGCCTCGTGTAATCCGATATGTGGTACTCCTCCGCTATGCGTAACGAAACGTCAAGATATTTCTTTATACTCGCGGTGTGCACCGTGGGAACTATCTTACTGCCGCACCACGTGCACTTCCCGGTCAGCGGAATCCTCCGGTATTTCGCATTGCATTTACTGCACCTCATCTTCTGCGAGCCAAACGCGCGGAGGTTACCTTTTATGTCGCGAAGGAAATGGTTTTTTATTACCGTTTCCGCTACTTCGCACTCGTCTACCGCCCTTATCATCCTCGCCAGTTTCAACTGCGCTTCCGTTTTGTCCACCATTGTCTTCAGCGTCTTATACAACGATTTTAAAGGACCTGCTGCGATGTCCGTTGTATCATGCGTGTAACCGAAGCCATAGACGTCCTTCGGCTGCCCTATTCTGCTCGCTGCCGTTTCTATATTCTTCACCTCTTTTGGATGCTTCCCCGAACAGGCAGCCTCGTAAAACTCCAGCGGATATTCCGTCGCAATAGAAAGGTTATGCGCCTCCTTGTCCACCTCTTTCGGGTTAATGAACGGAATGAGCACGATAGGTGCATCCATTCTACCTCCTCGCTTTTCGGGTAGAAATAGGAGCGAGAAATTGAGCAGCGCATCCAGCAGCAGGATGATTGAGTCCTCGTCACCGTCACAGTTACCGGTTAGCACAGAGCTATTGACCAAAAAATTATGATGAGCATCAACTTCTATATCGTATAAGAAATCAAATTTCGATTTGACAGGTTCTATATCTTTTATTTCGTCGAGGATAACATCACCAAATTTGGTGATGAATGGCTTTTTCTCTTTTTTAATAACAGCTGCCAAAGTTTCCTCTTTTCGTTTCAACAAAAACCCTATTTCATCACTAAATTTTCTTGCATAGGTTGAACTTATATACATATGATAGCGGTCAAAGATAGGCAAGTCGCTCTTCCCTTTCCTCTCATAGAATTTCCTTAATGTTCCGGTTGCAACCTCTCTTCTGCTTTTTAATCGATAGAATATACCAAATCGAAGTAACTGCAATCCAATGTCTTGCAATAGTTTCTTGCTGACTGATGAACAGTTAACTACAAGGCTGTCTCTTTTTACCTCTCCATCACCCGAGAAATAGGCACTCAGCAGCTCCTTTATTTTCCACTGAGGTAAGTTTCTCAGCAATAATGGAATTCGCTTTTCCTTAGCGCCTTTCCCGGTTCCCAAGATATCTACAAATAGATGATATACCAATCGGTTTGATATAACTATCACTTCATCTTTTCCGCCTGGAACAAACCCAAAAACATCTTTAACGCATTTCTGCATGTCATCCCACATCTCCTTTTCCCACGATGCAAGGCTGACCTGATAAAACTCCTTTTCAACGCTTCTTGCATAGCCTTCTGCGAGATAATAGCCGATAAGCCGCATGAAACGCTCATCAAGCTTGATTATTCGCGGGATTACTGTGTGGTCCCTTTTAACGCCGAGTTTGCACTCCTTTGGAACGGAATTCCAATCCTCGTGCGACAATTGGAGTAAAGAGGCTAAGATTGGCAAAGGGATGCTATCTCGATAAACATAGTTGGAAAAAGTCTTTTTCCCAATTCCTATTTTCTCAGCAATGGATTTTATTCCACCCTGTTCTTTCACTACTCTTTCTACAACTTCTCTGACTCCCCTGACCATTACATCTCTGGAAAGTTTATCAATAGTCGAAAATTCCTTTAGGAGGTCTATTTCTTCTATATACTCTTCATTACTGTGTAAGTCGAACTTTTCAGGTACCAGGAGCCTATCCTCGCCATCCAACTCTATAATCTTCTTATATCCAATTTTGCCCTCTGAGTTTGACCATACAACAGTCCTGTGCTCCGGTGACGAAACGAATTCTCTACCTGACTTAGTCCTTGCTTTTACCAGATGCAAAGGTGCAGGCGTTTTAATCACTGATTTAACGTCCTTTAGTTCAAACCGCCCATCCTCAGGATTCAGAGCATACGTCTTAATTCCTTCAACTGGTTTTCGTGTTGTACCGAAATCATCAACAACCTCTTCACGTGCGTTTTCACCGTGATATAACGACTCCAGGTCCATGTTTTTTAATCTACCGGAGTTCGTGACCAAAACCTCTGTACTCGGTGCCAAACAGTTCCTTCTCTTCGCAGCATGGAAAAACGGATGCGCATAACAAGCCGAAGCGCGTGTGAACCCGATTATCCTGCCCAATATTCCTGCAGAGGTGTGTGGTGCAAGTCCAAGCACAACCTCTCCTACAAGGTCTTCCTTGCTTGATGCCCTGTAATAAGGCGGTAGGTCATAGAATCGCTGTAACAAATCATCCAAAAAATTCGACACGCGAACCAAGTGCGATGCCGCATCAACCGAAATCACAATATCTTGCTGCTTGAGTTCTACTATTTGCGTGTCGTTTTCCAACTCCGCACCGTTCAGGTCATGCGAGTACCCCAGCTCTTTTGCCCTCTCCACGCTCAGCCCTATTTCTTTCGGCTTGAAATGCGTCAATGGCAAATTCGTGAAATCGTATCTTATCGTGCCATCTTTAAACACGGATACACCATGCTTTGCTCTTAATATCCCCTTTCCAAGGTCCTCCGCCACTTTTTTACTCGTCATAAGCCCTTGCACACACTTTACGTCCACTTTGTTAATGTCAAAATCAATGCCCAACCTGCTCAGCGTTTTGTGATAATAGTCCCACAAATCAACGCTTTTTTTACCTCTGGATGCCGGATACCGGTTAGTGGATACAGGTTTAGGTTTAGGATTGGCTTGCATCCTGTATCTTGCATCCTGCATCATCCCCTGCGTTTGAAAATTGCCCATTTCCACTTCTATCACTTTTTCTTTTAACGCTCTCCTCAGAGACCTGTTCTTTCCTCCGTATTCCCCTACGGGGAAGATAGAATGAGGTGCGGGTTGCATTTTCCTCGCTTTTGATTTCTCGGGTCTTCCCATTCTCATGCCTATTCTTGTCGGCGCTTTCGGTCTCGTCTTTATCTTCACTGACTCATCCCTACTCAAATCATCTGTTATCCCCAAACACCGTAGCAAGGCACCCGGCTCTTCTATCTTGACTTGCATCCCGCATCCCGCATCCTGCATCTTTTCCTGGCTTTGATGCAGGACAAGCAGATCCTCAAGAATCGCCTTTATCTTCCCTTCTGCGTCATTGGGAATAAACAGTGCTTTTTCATCTGATGCGGAATACGGGTCTGACTTGCCTCTTGCATCCAGCCTCATGCATCCCTTTTCGCATATCCACTCCGCTAAATATTCCCTGTCCTGCCCGGTTATGTCCTCCCACAAATAGGTATATGCCGGATGTAACGGCACTGCGAAGCGCGATGCGATTTCGATTGCTTCTGTTTGACCCGGTGTTTTGCAACGCCACTTCGCTGCTTCTTCCTTCGCGCTCGCTTCTAACTCCTTTAACCACCATTCATGCGTGTATGCACCGGGCATTAACCGATGCCCCGTTTCCAGAAACTCACCGTAATCAATGAGTATCTCGCCTAAATCCACTATTTCCGCTATTTCCTCCCTTGCCCTCTGAACGTCTTTAACGGAATTTAATTTGATCAGGCTGCCATTTCTTAATTTCACTGTCGGCCCCTCAATGGAATCCACAGGAACAACACAAGCGGCTTTGCCAGGCAGTTCGGGCTTTAGCTGCGTTCCCACGGCGGTGAATTCAAGTAAAGACATTGCTGCAGGGTGAATGCCCGCGGAAGCAAAACCCGAATTGCGTGCCCTGCCATATCTCAATGCGAATGCCCCCTTTTTTGCGGGTTTTCCAAATACAGGTCTCCCAGCTATCAAATCCGCTAAAAAGTCACGCTCTCCTTTTTCTACCTTCGATTTTACTAACTTACTCACCCATTCCCAGCCCTGAATACCAAGTTTATCAACATGCCGTTTTATCTTCGGAGCTTTCATTGCCATTCCTTCTGTGATAACGAGCACCATCCCACCCCTTATTTTATTCGTGGCGACTCGTTCAAGGTCCTTATAGCCTCCCACTTCTTTATCTTCCGTGGGGTCGCCGTCTATGCAAATAGGGCAATTCCCC
>JAGGZZ010000062.1 GCA_021161765.1 Candidatus Methanophagales archaeon
CAGTTACGTTGAAACATCATTCTGAACAGTTTAAAAGCAAATACAAACCCTTTTCTTTTGGAAAAAGAATTGAAAACGGCAGGTATGTGGTGGATGTAAAGAGAGAATATACGGATGTAGCGGACCTGTTGAAACATGAGCTGAAGTCGTGCGGTTTGGGAAAACAGGTTTCCGAGGCGATAGATAATGGCTATGAAGTTTTAAAGAACGAGGAGATACTGTTTTTTGAAGGACTTGGTTCTTTCTTCATGGAGTTTTTTGGGCTTAACTAACACGTTTTAGTGGGAAAAATGGACAAAAATTTTCGCACGATGTTTGCAAAGGTCGCCTTTCTCGTTGGCGCACTGGTAGCTGTCTCCCTATGTATTTGGTATTATAGTATCCCAACCGAGAGCGATGTCTTGGTTCTGGATAAAAGTGTCCTGACCGTGATTTTAGATGAGACTTGGAAACGACAGAAACGTAATCGGGCGGCACGTGGTCACCACGCCGCAGGAGATTACCGTGAGCGAGGAGCAGGCGATTGATATTGGAAGAAAGAAGGGACTGAAAGACCCGCTGTCAGGTGCTCCCGTTCTGGTTGGCGGAATAATCTGCTGGCGAGTCGTATGGCAGCATACCCCAACTGAGCAGGACTACGATAATCAGACGGTTTACGGGTTTGACGTCCAATGCACTAAGGGAGAAGTGATAGGCGAGCACAGGTATATTCGACCAACTCCCGCACCGCCTCCTCCCATACGGACCGGTCAGATTACGTCCATCATCGAAAAACTGGGATTTGAAGGCGTAGAAGATGGCGCTATGATACAGGTGAACGTCATGAACAGCGTGGATGAGACGTTTTCCGTTGTTAAAACATTCGGAAGAACGGTTGTGCATGAGGGAAAAATCGAGAATGCTGACCTTACTCTGTGGATAGACCGCGACATCATCCTGAACGCACTCGAAAGCGAGGATGTAGTGAGCTATTTACAGAACAACGCAACCAGCAGAAACGTTATCGTGGAGCTTCATAAGAGCATGGTTCTACTACAGAAAAAAGGATACATGAGCCTGTACGAAAGAGTGAAAAAGTGATGCAAGATGCAGGATGCAGGTTTGACTTGCATCTTGTATCTTTACATTTTCTTGTGGTATATAAAGTATAATTTCTACCTATTTAGGACGCAGATTTACGCAGATTTATGCAGAAAACTATTTCATCATATTATCAAATAAAAGCCTTACATTTAACTTCCGGTTTAGTGCCAAAATTATATTTAAAATCCTGATTATTAAGCCCTTTCAGGGCTTGCGGGAATGTGGGCAGAGCCCACAAGCGGTCATCTGCGTCCGATTATCAAAAATTATTCTTTCTTGTGGAAATCTGTGTAATCTGGTGGTTGGTTATAAAAATAATCACGCCATAATCCGCTTACACACGTCAAGATAAACCTCCGAAAGGTCCCCTTTTCCTTCCCGGAACACGTCTTTATCAAAACTTATTATCTCGCCTCTTTTTTCGTATGCTTCCTTATCCCAGAACCTGCACCCGTCCGGTGTGCCAACCTCATCCGCGAGAATTATACCCCGTCCTTCTTTACTTCTACCATATTCCAGCTTGAAGTCCGCTAATATTATTCCCTTTTGTGTTAAATAAGACTTCATTATATCTCCTATCCTTATCGTCTCCCTTTTTATATGCTCTATCTCCCCTTTGTCCATCCATGCATTCTCTATTATCTCCTCTTCGGTTATCGGTCGGTCAACACGTTCGAACTTAGTGGTGAACTCCAGAAAACTCTTTGCTAATGGCGCCCCTTCCCCCAGCTCCTTTGCTCCTTCTCGTACGAAGAAATCACTGCTTATGTCCACCTCACCTTTTTTATACCTTCTCCATAAAGACCCGTACAGAAAATTCCGTGCTATCACTTCCACAGGTAAAAGACTCACTTCCTCCGCAACTAACTCGTTTGGCGGCACATATTCCTTGAAATGCGTTTTTATTCCTTCTGCTTGCAGTTTCTCAAACCAGAAACAGGATAATTTACAGCAGAGTTCCCCTTTGTTCTTGAAGGATGCTTTTTTCTTGCCGTCAAACGCCGTAACTCTATCGGTAAATACGAAAACGATATTACCATCGGGTCTTCGATAAATGTCCTTCGCTTTTCCACTCCGTATGTATTTTGCATTTTTCATTGTATATAAGTTGTATAGCTTCCTTCTATTTAAGACACTGATTTACACTGATTTACGCGGCAGTTTTTCTTTTTCAAAAAACAAATAGCTCAACTATTATTTAAGTATCAACTCTATTCTTTTAGAAAAAACTTTTTTTTGGGCAAGCAAAAATGAGAACAGCAAGCGTAAAAAGGAAGACAAAAGAGACGAATATCGAGGTGGAATTGAACCTTGACGGTACGGGAACGCATGAAATAAGCACCGGGATAAAATTCTTTGACCACATGCTCGCAACGTTTTCAAGGCATGGGTCTTTTGACCTTGTTGTGCACGCAGCGGGTGACTTGAGCCACCACGTCATAGAGGACACCGGGATTGTGTTGGGTGAGGCGTTAAAAAAAGCAATCGGCGGAGAACCTGAAGAAAGGGAAAAGACCGTGAGGTTTGGCTATGCAGTTATACCGATGGATGAATCGCTCGCAAGATGTGCATTGGACATCGGTGGTATAGGCGGTGGAAGAAGTTATACGGTGTTCGAGGTGGAGCTTGATAAAGAACAAGTAGAGGATGTTAACACGGAGAACATACCGCATTTCTTTTATTCGCTCGCTACGCACGCAAACTTCACCGTTCACGTGTATGCAACGGGCGAGAATGAACACCACAAGATAGAAGCGATATTTAAAGCGTTGGGCATTGCATTGAGCAAGGCAACGAGGATAAAATAAAAAATAATAAAACTATACTAAGAGGTGCATAATCATGGAAGCTACTTCTGTTATCTTGCCACAAAAGCTTGGGTTGAAGCTATAGCTCACCGCATTGATTAAGCAACAAATTTAAATATTTGAAGAGTGTTCCAATGCTTATGGAATACAAAATGCCGAAAGGGCTTAAACTGACCAGAAAGCAGATGGAACAACGCAGATTGATGGCAGCCGAAGATTTATTTATTGGCATGAAACAGGCAGATGTTGCCAGAAAATATGGTGTAAATCGCTCCAATGTTTCTCGTTGGACCAAAACATTGAAAAAAGAAGGGAAATCAGGGCTTCAAATGAGAAAAGCAAAGGGTGCAGAGCCCAAACTGGATTTAAAACAGAGAGGATTGCTCGTAGAAATACTGGTTGCAGGGGCCAAAAACTATGGCTTCAAAACTGATTTATGGACAGGAAAACGGGTTTGCAAAGTGATAGAGAAGGAATTTGGAGCATCCTATCATTTCAAACACATTCCAAAACTTTTGAGGGGACTTGATTTTCGCCTGATCAAAACAAAGCGACAAGCAAATGAAAAAAATGAGGAGGAAAAGCGAGAGTGGATCAAAACTACCTGGGAATACATCAAAAAAAACTCTGGAGTGGGACAACCGTAATCTTTCTGGATGAATCTGGCTATAGTTTGATCCCATTTGTCGCTCGTACATGGGCTCTCAAAGGAGAAGTTCCTGCGCTTTATCACTCGTGGGGTTCACGGAGAAAGCTCAGTGTTATCAGTGGCATTGCAGTCAAATATAGAAATAACGAACTTGACACTCAACTGAGCTTTCGCATTCATCCAGGGAAGTCGGTTTCCACTAAAGAAGTAATAGAATTCTTTTACCAACTTAATCGACAGATTGATGGGAAAAAATTATTGGTATGGGATAACCTGAGTACCCATAAAAGTGTCCGGGTGAAGAAGTTTTTTAAACGACATTTTGAGTTTGAATCGATTTATTTGCCACCATATTGCCCAGAATTAAATCCTGATGAAGGCGTTTGGAACTGGACAAAAACGAAAGATTTGGCAAATGCGTGTCCAGAAAGCGGTGAAATATTGGTTCATTTAGTGCGTGGATCTCTCAGAAAAATTCAACGTAGAAAGTCACTTCATATTGCGTGTCTCAAAGGGTCTGAACTTCCTTGGGAAATGTTGCTTAATTAGTGCGTATTGGTATAATATCCTGAAAATAAGGTATAACGCCCATCACGGGTTTATTGACTCTTTTCTCAAGGAACCCCAGCCCGGGCTTGAGTATGTCCATGTCCCCGCGGAACTTGTTTATCAGAATACCCTTCACCAATTCTTTTTCTTCCTCCTCAAGCAGTTCGAGTGTTCCCACAATCCAGGCAAAAACTCCTCCTTTGTCTATATCACCGAGGAGCAGCACTGGCGCATCTAAAAGTTTTGCGATGCTCATGTTCACGATGTCGTTCTCGCGAAGGTTTACTTCTGCCGGGCTTCCCGCACCTTCTATCACCACGATGTCATTTTCACGTTCGAGTTTCTCAAAGCAGTCCTTTATGAGGTTCAGCGCTTTTGGCTTGTAGTCGTGGTATTCTTTTGCCGTCATATTGCCTATTGGCTTGCCTCGCACGATAACCTGAGCGGCGGTGCCGCTTGAAGGCTTCAGCAAGATAGGATTCATCTCCACCGTCGGCTTCTTACGAGCGGCGAAAGCCTGAAATGCCTGTGCCCTTCCTATTTCAAGACCATCTTTAGTGACATACGAGTTAAGAGCCATATTCTGCGATTTGAACGGTGCAACTTTGTAGCCATCCTGTGTGAATATCCTGCAAAGCGCAGCCACAATTACACTTTTGCCTACTCCCGACCCCGTACCTTGCACCATTATCTTTTTCGCCATTTTATTCTCTCTTTACAATTCCAAAACATCATCTCGCAGCCTCCAGAAAGTGGAGGAAAGCATTCTCGTTTCCTAATGCGTGAAGGTGCGTGTAGGATGCGAGCACGTTATCTCTCCATATTCCATCCCTCCTGCCCTCTATTCCCCTGCCTTTAAGAAGTCTGTATGCGAAATCCTCGCTTGTGTTGGCATTGACACTCACCGTTGAGTAGTGGAACTCGTGACCGCGGAATCTCGCACCTTTTTGGAGTAGAAGACAGTCTCGTACTGAAACTGCATCGACATAGCCCACTGCTTGAAGCTTCCTTGTGAGCTTTCCCGAACCCCTGAATAAGCCCAGCATATCCCTGCCTTCAAGCTGTTCAAGACAGTAAAGTAAACCACCACATTCTGCGTAGAGCGGAGACCCACGTCGAATCGCATCCGCAAGCGCCTCCCTTAGCGATGCGTTCTCCTCCAATTGCAGTGCATAAATCTCCGGGTAGCCGCCACCCATGTAGAAGGCATCAGCATCAGGTAAAGAATCACGAATTGGAGAGAAAGTGGTAATTTCAGCACCCAAATCACGCATGATCTCCAGGTTCTCCGGATAATAAAAACAGAACGCTTCGTCCATCGCCACTCCAACTCTGGCGCCATCAACAGCCCTTAATCGAGACGTTGGCTCCGGCTCTGCACTTTGAATCTCAATCTTTGTCGCTTCAAGCAAAGTATCCATGTCTATATTCCCCTCTATGAGCTTTGAGAAGTCACTCAAGAGAGCGCGGTCAACCTCGTGAGACATGAGAAGTCCTAAGCCATAGTTTCACTTAAAACTCTTTTATATTAACCGCCGATTTATTCTTATGGCAAAAGTTATAGAGGCCGTTACCAGTATGGACAGATGCCCTTTTTGTGGCTCTGCACTAAGAAGGAAATACAATG
>JAGGZZ010000163.1 GCA_021161765.1 Candidatus Methanophagales archaeon
CCAATATTCCTTGTGTTTCCATCTTATCCCTCCTTTTATAACCACAGATTACACAGATTTCCACAAGAGACCTTTCTTTAAGAAAGAAACCTTTACCATAGAAATAGTTTTTTTTGATAAAACTTTTTACTTTTTTTGTTTTTACTTTTAGCACAGGTTTTCTTTTTTCTAAAAAGAAAAAGTGTTGTGCAATCTCGTGGTTTCTTGCTCTCACAAGATTCTTCTTTTTACCTCCATACTCTTCTTACCGAAATTTAACAATTCGTAAACATATTCCAAGAACCCCGAACCTAACTCACGATGAACTTCCATCGCTGCACCAATAATCTCTTGAGTTAAGTCCTTATAAAGCCACTTTTCATTCATATCTTTCATTTTTGTCTCTTCTGTGTTAATCTTGTGAAATCTCGTGGTTTTTCTATTCTTCTGCATTTAAATATTACTGTTCCCCCCTCTGTATATGGCTTTCCGGGGTCTACACATTGCATATACGCATGTTCTTCATCTTCAGCCATTGTCAATCCCAGCTTTACAGGACACCAGTCATGCTCCAATATCAAAGCGTAGTGGAGCTGCGAAGCATTTTGATTAAACTTTTCTAAAGTTTGAGTTGAAAGAGCATGGGTGCAGAGCGCATCGGTCTTCTCCAAAATAACTTCTGGGTCATCTATCACTATTTTATCCCCAACTTTATATACCGGGCAGAATCCCTTTATCTCATGAACAACAATTTCTAACATATTATCTCCTTTAATTAGAATGCTTTTCAGTAGTTATTAATATTTTTAGGATCATATTTCCCGCCTTTCCGTCACCAAACGGATTGTTCCAATTTATTTTCTTACTTAACATGAATTTTACGCCTGCTAAAATCTTATTTTGATTTGTTCCAACTAAAACATTACTTCCAACTTCTAATGTTTCCGGTCTCTCTGTGTTACCCCTTAAAGTTACGCAAGGAACTTTTAAGATGCACGTCTCCTCCTGAACACCACCAGAGTCAGTTAAAACAAGTTTGGCATTTGCTTCTAACTGCAAAAACTCAAGGAATCCGAGGGGTTCAATTAATCTTATTTTCTCTGGAATTTCTAATCCAAATTCTTCTATCTTTTTCATCGTTCTCGGATGGATGGGATATATTATTGCAGTTCTCATTCGCGTGAAACATCAAGCCCCAATTCCTTATATATCTCTCTTATCTCTCTTCTTAGGCTTTCTAAGCTATAATCCAACTTTATACCCCTCTCTTTCAGTATTTCTATCATCTCTGTTGCACTGATACCGGCAATTTCCGCAGCTTCTCTCAGCGACACTTTTCTCTCTTTAAATATCTTTGCTGCAAATTCCTTCCTATCTTCTTCGATCCCCTTCGCCAACAATTGCCTCGCCACTATCGAGCTATCACTATGTTCATATCTTGCTTTTAAATTCACATATTTCAGAAGCACCTCATCGAGACCAATTATGATAATATTCCCCCTCCTTACGTTCCTTTCTAAGACTATACCATCCGCCATTCCTTTAGCTGCGGATTCACGTATAGACTTATCATAACTTTTATCTAACATATACCAAGGTCCTAACATCTCCAAAACGCTCCTTTTCAATCCCGATTTTGCGGCGATGATAGCCGTTGAATCATCTATGACAAAGTGTTTCAATTTGCGTCACCATATAATTACATTACAGTTATGCAATAAAAGTTTTTCCTGATTTTGATGTGTGTTCTTTTAGTCTCATGATTCTTTACCCTTTTAAAATCCTCACAATTTTTTCTCCTGCTTTTCCATCGCCAAAAGGATTCTCCAAATTTCTTTCCTTACTCAACATGAACTTAACACCTTCTAAAATATTATTTTGATTCACTCCCACTAAAACATTACCCCTGACTTCCAATGTCTCTGGTCTCTCAGTATTATCTCTTAAAGTAACACAAGGAACTCTTAAAATACAAGTTTCCTCCTGAACTCCGCCAGAGTCAGTTAAAACAAGTTTTGCATTCGCTTCTAACTGCAAAAATTCTAAGAACCCAAGAGGCTCGATTAATTCAACTCCTTTTGGAACTTCTAATCCAAACTCTCTTATCTTTTTCTTCGTTCTCGGATGAATTGGATATATTATAGGAAAATTAAATTTATTGTAAACTAATCCTAATCCATCAAAGATACCTTTTAACCTCTCTTTATCGTCCACATTCTCTTGTCTATGTAGTTTCATTTCCTTCTGTTCTCCATCTCTACTTTAGATGAGATTATTCCTCCGTCACTGCTTTCAATGCTTGCCAATATATTTCATCTCCTACCCAAAAACCCGCTTCGCCACGCAATCTATTTAATTCCTCACGAAGCGATGCCAATTTGCCCTCTAACTTCGCCCTAATTAAAATTCCAATCACTCCCGTCTTGTGCAATCCATACACATCCGCTACTCTTCTTGCCTCTAACTCGTCCAGAAGGATTATCACAGGACGCTTTTCTATTCCTAATGCAATAGCCTCTGCTTCCCCTTTATGCAGTTCCCGCTCTAACAACCTGACCACTGATTCATTACTTGGTGCAATTACTTCAATCCAACCTGATTTGTGAGCTTCTTTGACTCCCTTGGCACCGGGTCTTTCCTTCCCCTCCTCTACAACCTCATTCCAGACCGCCGGCGTAATTAGAATCTTCCCATAAAACTCTTTTAATAGTTCTAAACGTCTAATCCCTGCCAAGTGGATTAAGGTAGAAGAATCACTGATGGCTTCTTGCATACTCAATGTCCTCTTCTAAGTTCTTTTTTGTATAGTGGCGCCGGATCTGTCGCAGTCCCAAAAGTTCTTCAAACTCCCAGCGAGTCATCCTAGCAAGGGCACATGCTTTGCCTGAAGAAAGCACGCCACGCTGATACAGTGCCAATGCCAATTCCTTACGCAACTCCGTCTCCACCTCATCAGGAGGTAATCGGAGTGCTTCCATAACGTCCCCCGGTATCTTCAATACACGCTCCATTTCCCCACTTACTTCTTTTGACATTCTTTTCGTTCCACAGTCCTTATTCTATTGTTTGGTGCTTACACTATATTAATATTTCCACAATCCAACTGCCTGCTTTCCCATCACCAAACGGATTCTCCAATTTAGCGAAGCATGCGCAGCATTTTTGATTAAACTTTTTTTTTAAAAGTTTGTTTGTTCAGCATAATCTTAACACCTTCTAAAATCTTATTTTGATTTATTCCAACTAAAACATTACTTCCAACTTCTAAAGTCTCAGGTCTTTCGGTGTAATCCCTTAAGGTAACGCAAGGAACTCTTAATATGCATGTCTCTTCCTGAACTCCTCCAGAGTCCGTTAGAACCAACTTGGCATTTGCTTCTAACTGCAAAAACTCAAGAAATCCAAGAGGCTCGATTAATTCAGCTCCTTTTGGGACTTCTAACCTGAACTCCTTTATCCTTTTCTTCGTTCTCGGATGAATTGGATATATTATAGGCAAATTAAACTCATCATAAACCAATTCCAATCCATCTAAAATATGTTTTAATCTTTCTTTTTCGTCAACGTTCTCCTGCCTGTGAGCAGTCACGAGAAAATATTCTTCATGATTTAAATTGAGTTTATTTAAGACGTCTACTTTTCTTTTTGCGATCTCCAAATTCTGATAAACTGCATCTACAATCGTGTTTCCAGTAACAAAGATTTTATCTTCTTCTATGCCTTCTCTTAACAAATTCTCTTTTGCTTTCCCCGTTGGTGCGAATAAACAATCAGAAACGTGGTCAGCTAAAACCCTGTTTATTTCTTCTGGCATGCTTTTATCGTAAGAGCGCAAACCGGCTTCGACATGACCAACTTTGATATGCAGTTTAGAGGCAGCTAAAGCTCCTGCCAGAACCGTGTTCGTGTCGCCTTCAACCAGAACAACATCTGGCTTCTCCTCTTTTAGGATTTTTTCTATACCCATGAGCATCTTACCCGTTTCTTCGGCATGAGAGCCTGAGCCCACATCTAAGTTGTATTTTACCTCGGGCAGTTCCAATTCTTCAAAAAAGATTTTATCTAAATTATAGGAGTAATGCCTGACCTGTATGCAAAATAAAATAATCTAAGCCTTTGTTCTCGCATTCTCTTATCACCGGGGACATTTTTATTATTTCCGGGCGTGTTCCGAGTACGATTGAGATTTTCATTTGTATCGCCTATTTTTTTAACCACAGATTAACACAGATTACACTGACTTATTTTCTATCC
>JAGGZZ010000261.1 GCA_021161765.1 Candidatus Methanophagales archaeon
AACTCGCATATCAAATCGGTGTCGTGACGAGAGAGGGCTGCGAGCGAGTGATAAAGTTCGCATTTGAGCTTGCGAAGGAGAAAGGCAAGAAAAAGGTGACGAGTGTGGACAAGGCGAACGTGCTAACACATGCCTACGGGTTCTGGAGGGAGGTATTTAACGACGTTGCACGGGGATATCCGGGGATATATACCGAGTTTAATTTCGTGGATGCGATATGCATGTGGTTCGTTAAGAATCCCGAATGGTATCAGGTCGTGGTTACGCCAAACATGTTTGGCGACATTATTACCGACCTCGGTGCAATGATTCAAGGCGGTCTGGGGCTCGCACCGGGAGCGAACATAAATCCTGATGGCGTTTCCATGTTCGAGCCGATTCACGGCTCTGCACCGAAATATAAAGGTAAAGGCGTTTCAAACCCGATAGCCACGATTTGGGCGGGCGCTATGCTTCTGGAGAATATAGGTGAGAAAAGCGCATCACAAAAAGTGTTAAACGCGATTGAAACGGTCTTGAGGAAGGGAAAGGTGAGAACGTACGACCTTGGAGGTAAATCAAAGACCGGCGAAGTGGGTGATGCAATTGTACGGGAAGTTGGTGAGTAACCCATTTTGGAGACAAAACCGAAAATCTTTGGCTCTTTGGTAATTTGCGTGGAACATATCTCCCTGCTAAATCAAGCAAATAGAGACTATCCCTCAAGATCAAGGTGTATGCGCTGAAACAGATGTTTAACGTTTAGAATTTCATAAAAACGCCGTTTAATCACCTTAATCTTGTATTCTTCTTTTGGTAGTTCTTTCTTCAGGCGTTTCATCTCCCTCTTTCGTAGTTCATCCAATCCCTTTCTGTATAATTTAGCAATGTGAAAACGGTCAAGTACGATTGGAATGCCCTTCCCGAAAACCTCCCTCACCGCATTGATATAGCCTTCGTACAGATTTGAACACACCGTCAGGATTATTATATTGCCCCCTGTGTGCGCAGTTACGATCGTTACAAAGTCCTTGTGCCCCTTCTTCAGATTGAAAGACTTAAAAGTTGGCATGAAAACGGCGTAGGAATTAAAATTGTTGGATGCCCAAAAGTAGAGGCAGAAAAAGCTGTAAACACTCTTTTAAAAGAGGGGATTATCGAAGTAAAATGCCTCAAAAAACTACGAAAACCACGGACCCATCATGTAGCTATCGCAACATCACTTCAGTTATGGATAGAGGAATATCACAAGGATGGAGATGCTACAGATTATACGTTCACTACTAAACCTTATGAATGGGTCTGGAAGAATAAGATGTATTTATAAATAGGTACATGTATTGAAATACCAGTGGTGAGAGAAAATGATGATAAGCGTGAATGAGTATGGATTGGATGTATTTGAGGAGATGATGGACAATTCGGAGGCGTTGCAAGTAGGTATAGAGGAGCTGGATAACGGGACGACGATCGTGGATGCAGGGGTAGGCGAAGAAGGGGGATTTGAAGCGGGATTGTACGTAGCGCGGATTTGTATGGCAGACCTCGCGGATATAAACTTCAGCAGCTTTGACCTCGGGAAAGTGGTGATGCCCGCGGTAGAACTTACTACTGACCATCCCGTAGTCGCTTGCATGGCATCGCAATATGCAGGCTGGCGAATAAAGGTAAAGGACTTCTTCGGTATGGGGTCGGGACCCGCAAGGGCTCTTTCGCTCAACCCACGCGAGCTATATGATAAGATATTGTATGCAGACGAAGCGGATGATGCGGTATTGGTGCTGGAAAGTGACAAGATACCTGACGAGGAAGTAACATCCGAGATAGCGAAGGCGTGCAGGGTGGAACCAGAGGACCTTTATATCGTGGTTGTGCCAACGGCTTCTATTGCGGGCTCCGTGCAGATTTCAGCGAGGGTAGTGGAAACAGGCGTTCACAAACTCGATTCCTTAGGATTTGACATAAACTGCATCGAGCATGCGCATGGCATCATACCCATCTCGCCTGTTGTAGGTGATGACGTGAAATGCATGGGTTCAACCAACGATTGCATCATCTATTGCGGTCGCACATATTACACGGTGGATTACGATAACGTGGAAGAATTGAAAGAATACGTGAAGAAAGTGCCTTCGCTCAACTCAAAGGATTACGGAAAGCCGTTCTATATGACATTCAAGGAAGCGGGCTTCGACTTCTTTAAGGTAGATGCGGGCATGTTCGCACCTGCGGAAATCACGGTAAACGAAGTGAACAGCGGGAAAACGTTCACCAGCGGGAAGATAAATACAGAGGTGCTGCTGGAGTCGTTTGGACTCGAAACGTTGTAAAAATGTCGTTGGGAAGGTCGCGGGAGAATCTTTTTTTTTAAACTATTCTCTCCCACACCTCTTTCCCACCTTCTTCTTCCTTTTTTAGCTTACGGTGAAACACCATATTCTCCAAGATCTCCTTTAGAAGGTGATAAGACACGTAAAAGTCAAACTCCGCCTTCATCGAATCCCTTATTTCATCCAAACCCATCCATTTACCTCCTTTTGGAATCACCTTCTCTACCAGATCCATCACGTCCTCATGGATGCTCCAGGGATAGATTACCCACCGCCATTCTTTTACCAGCTCGCCGTAGAAATCAGGAATGAAAGAAGAAGAGGTTTTATGATGCATAGTAGCGGTTTTCACGTCCTTTGCTCCCAGCGATTTCGCATATTCAGCTACGAGTTTTAAGCTGTCCCCGGTGTCCGCCACGTCATCGGCTATCAATACTCTTCTTCCCTTTAGTTTCTTTATTGCCGCATCATCAAGCCCGTATTTCAGTTCTGCTTCGCCCGTGATTGTAGCCGTTACGCCCCAATGTTCCACCTTCAAACTGAACAAATCCTTAAGCAGAAACAAATCGCAAAGAACACGAGCTAAATACCAGCCGCCCCTCGCTACTCCAATTACAACCTCGGGCGTAAATCCCGCATCCCGCATCTCCTCTCCTACATCCCTGCAAAGGTCGTATGCATAGTCCCAATCAACCATAATGCAGCTGAACTTATCTTGCTCTTGCATGGCTTTTTATTATAAGAAGAAAAGTTTAATTAAAGAAAAAACATTGGAGATGTTTAATGACCATGACAATACGATTCATCCTCACTGAATATGTGGAACAGGCAATAACATATGCTGTCTATGACAAACTGGAAGACGGAACGTTCGTCGGGTGGATTCCCCCGTGCAAGGGGGTGGTAGCGTTCGGTGCCACTTTACGTGAGTGTGAAGAGGCATTGCGTTCAACATTAGAAGATTGGATACTGGTTGGTCTCAAGTTGAGGCATCCCTTACCTGTAATTGCCAGCATTGATTTGAATAATAAAAATGGAAGGAAAAGAGGAATTGGAGAAAGCAGTGGAAAGAAAAGAGAAGGAACTTATAGGTTATCTCATGGAATTAGTCAGGATACCCACTTTCGTGCCCCCGGGAGAGAATTACGGAAAGATAGTGGATTGGCTTATTCCTGTGTTAGAGGATTTCGGGTTTGAATGCGAAAAGGTAGAGATGCCCGAGGACGTTTATGAAGCACGGCAAAAGAGTGCAGAACTAAGCGGAGAAAGAGTGAACCTTCTCGCTACCAAAGATTTCGGTGCAGAGGAAAGCGTAGATATATATACGCATTTGGACGTGGTTCCCGCAGGAGAAGGATGGAGCACACCGCCCTTTGAGCCGGTGGTCAAAGAGGGCAGGATATATGGGCGTGGTGTAGCGGATTCAAAAGGTAGTGTGGCATCGCTTTTGACGGCATTAAGCGTGATGCACGAGCTGAATTTGGCGAGCAAATATAATCTCCGGGTTGCGTTAACCACAGATGAAGAGATTGGACCCTATTCAGGTCTGTGCGTCTTTGCAGATGAAGGACTCCTAAAAGGCAATTATTTACTTTGTATGGACGGCGATAACGAGGGTATATGTGTAGCGACAAACGGGGTGCTGAACTGGGAGATGAAGGTGTATGGAAAATCATGCCACAGCTCTGTTCCTTTCCTGGGTGTGAATGCGATAGAGCAGGCAATGCGGGTAATAGAAGAGTTGGATGCGTTGAAGAGGAAAGTGGGGAATCGGCAATCGAAAGCACCTTGCAGCTCTTACATGACTGAAACAACGGGGCAGAAACACATAACGTCTGTTTTCAACGTTACGATGATAAACGGTGGCGTAAAGGAGAACGTTATACCGCCAAGCTGCACCTTGCGTGGCGACCGTAGATACATTCCGGAAGAAGCAGTTGAGGAAGTGATAAAGGAGTTTGAGGATTTTTTGCAACAAGTAAAGACAAAGCACGGGA
>JAGGZZ010000270.1 GCA_021161765.1 Candidatus Methanophagales archaeon
ACAATGCTTACCGTAGCATGTAAAGAAGTTCTTGATAACGGGTTCAAATCAATTGTTATCACCTTTTTTCCCATTTTTATAAGTGCTTCGCATCGGTCACCGTCTTCCAGAGGTGCAAGAACCACATCGGCGCTGTAAATCCCTTTGCGGTCCGCCCTTGCTCGTGCATGTGCTATCCCGGGTATTCTCGCATCTGCTCCATCGCCAAGCACGTTCCTCGCTCCTTGTTTTTCCAGCAGCTCCTTTATTTTTCTCGCCCGCTCTTCGGTTCTGTAAAAGATATTCACCTCTAAAGGGGCATTTGTCAATTCGCTTAACTCTATTATCTCGTTTACCGCTAATGCTGCAACGTTTCCGTTCACGGAAATCACGGGTCTCTTCGCAGCAAGCAACAAAGCAGCAGCAACTTCTGTCGCTCTCCGCGCCGAATCCAGTGTCCTCTCACCAATTAAATAATCAAATGCTTCACCACGTCCATGCGCTATCAAACCCTGCTTGCTTGTTATTCCCGCTTCGATACCAGCCACGAGCTTCTCACGCTTTATTAACGACTTATATCGGGGGTGCGTCTCCGGGATTTTGAACATTGAGATATCTTTTCCCTTAATTTAATTTAAAGCTTCAACCATGCATGCCATCCCGCAATAAAAATGCGGGGCATCTTTTTCGACTCAAACTCGCTTGCAAGTATAAGAATATAGATAGACAAGCGAGCTTGAGAAATATAAACAAGCCCCAGCGTCACAACCTTTGTTTATCGCAATCGCCGCTATAATTGCATCAGCACCAACATGTTTCCCTTTATGTGCTAATGTTCCTCCAAGCTCAGCTGCTTTTACAGCATCAGTATAGTCGAAGTCTAAAACTTTCATTCTGCTAATCGCCTTCTTCAATTTATCCTTCGCTTTTCCCTCTTCTCTTTATCTTTTATCGCATAGGCACCAAATAAAGCCTCATAAACGTTGAAAACGGTAGTTGCATGCACACCCCCTTCATCTAACTTCTGCGTTATTGTTCTTATAGCTGATGGTCTTCTGATCAAGTCAACGAAATAAGTTGTGTCTATGCATTTCATGCTTTCAAGTCCTCATCTATCTGCTTCCTTAGCCCCTTCACCGATTCTTCAAATTCCGATACCTCGCTTAACTCAGGGTAAAGGTCCACTATTTCCATTAATCGGCCTTTGTTGCTCGTTAATCTCCTTATTACCTCTGAAAAACTTTCGTCTTTGCCCCTTATACTTCTTAGTAGTGTGTATACATCATCCGACAACGAAATGCTTTTTGTCATCTCCTTTTCAACCTCCTCCTATACATTAGGTGCATACTATATAAAAAGAAATCTTCCTGACTCATTGAGACACCCATGAGTATGAAATTAAAAAATAGAAAAAGGAGTAGAGTCTTTGATTTTATAGCTTTGCCTCCTCAACTGTTTTCATCATTTCCTTTTCTAACGACTTCAATTTCTCCATCCAGGACACATCGTCAATATCGAAACAAGCTTTATCACTGGCTATTACACTGCCTGTGCTCGGGTCTCTTAGCGTGGCTATAAAGCAGTGTTCACCACCTGAAATCCATGTACTGTAGTCTATCCTCATCGGCACTGTCACATCCCACTGAAATACCGCAGGCATGACAAATGGTGGAGACTTGTATAGCATGTCCGGTTCACCGCCATGTCTATAACCTCAATATCGAGCTCTTTGCAGTTTTCTCGGATAACCTCTTCCGCATCCTCCGCCACCTCGCCGAGCAACACCTTCCCCCTGTATTTCGGCGAAAAGACTAAGTGATCGGTCAGCAATGATACCGTATGCCTGCCATGCATGAGTTCGTGCCTTGCTACCCTTTCCCCTTCGCCTCCACTTCGCCCATCTCTATTCAAGATAATCATTGAAAATGGTAAAACCCTACAAAAACTTTTCACTTTTTCACACGAAAAAGATATTTGTTATAGCCACTTTATTCGCGAAATAAAGCAAAAAAAAGCCTGGCGAAGTTGAGAAGATAAGACTGCATAAAAGAAAACAAACTCGAAAATTCACGACAACTTTTAAAATCGAAAAAAAATTATCCCGGCAAAGTTTCCAAAAGGAGCATAGAGAAAAGAGATTGGTGATTGTGGCTTTTATAACCCTTTGCCTCCTGACCACCAATCTTATCCTTTCCTTCTTATAGAAATATCACGCTTCTTTGGCATTATCTGCTGCAGGATCTCCTTTAATTGTGCATCATTTAGCATGCTTTTTAGCCTTCCCGTCTGCGCCAATGCAATCAGCTGATTCTCCAACTGTGCTGCAAACTCGGGCTTTGCGGTTTTTATGTTGTTTAACCTATCCCTTGCTTCTGCAGTGAGAATCCGCCGTAGAATATTCCTTTTCGCTTCTTCTATCTCTCTTCTCTTCCCTTCTTCTTCCGCAGCGCCTGCCTGTGCCTGAAGCATCTGCTCATACTTTTTCCTCTTTATTTCTTCCACTTCGTCTTCACTCGCCATCGTTATTTTAACACCTACCCCTCTTTTTTCTGCTCTTTTAGCTCATGAGCAGCATTATCAAGAAACTTCTGCCCCGCAGAGGATATTACTCGCCCCCTTCTCCCCGTTTCCGGATTGATTACGTATCCTGCCTGCTCTAATTGCAAAAGCACCCCGCGTATTAACTTCCCGGATGCTTTTCTAAACCGCTCGGGCTTTGCGCCCCTTCTTACTCTACTACCGTAGTACGTGCGCAACCGTGATACACCTACTGGTCCGTGTATGTATATTTGCCGCAGCACGGATGCACAGCGTACCCACCACCAATCTTCACTCAGAGGTGGTAATTCTTTGTTTGCACCCTTCTTCACCTCCATCGCCCACTTTGGCATGGAGATAGTTTTATTCGTTTTCAACTTCTCCGCTGCCAACTTCACCAGTTTATCTGGGGGCACGTCGTATACCGTTGTCATTTTATTCCCTCCTATAGTCTATTACTCTTTCTATTCCCTCAACGTATAAAAGAAAAAAACTTATGGAATAAAAATACACATAAAATACTCAAAAATAAATTGTTGACACAGATTAACGCAGATTAACACAGACAAGATGAAAAGAGCAATGTCGCTGAAAATAGCCCACCCAGCCAGCCCAACAAAAGAGAGAAAAAATCCGTGTAAATCTGTGTAAATCCGTGTCTTAAATAGAAGGTAGTTATAGTTCATATACAATGACAAATACAGACGGTGTGAAAATAGGATTGGAATGCCATGCGCAGCTTCTTACAAAGTCGAAACTATTCTGCTCTTGTTCTACGGACTATCATAATTCCGAGCCCAACACGCATGTATGTGCGACGTGCATGGGCTTACCAGGAGCTTTGCCCGTGGTGAACGAGCAAGCGATAAGATATGCCATAAAAATGGCGCTTGCTCTGGGCTGTGAAGTGCAGCCCGAAATAATCTTCGACCGGAAAAATTATTATTACCCCGACCTCCCGAAAGGTTTTCAGATTACGCAATATGATTTCCCCGTTGCATTGAATGGACTTGTGAGAATAGAGAGTGCGAGTGACAGCGATGGCGGCAGAGGGAAAGAGCGGGAGATAAGAATAAGACGGGTGCACATGGAGGAAGACCCGGGCAGGCTGGTGTACAAGGGCACGATAGATACCGCGAAATATTCGCTGGTTGATTATAACAGGTCCGGAATACCCTTGGTGGAGATAGTAACCGAGCCGGACTTGAGATCGCCAAAAGAGGCGCGTATATTTTTAGGTAAGCTGAGGAGCATATTAGGATATCTGAGCGTGTTTGATGGCGACCTGGAAGGTGCGATGCGTGTTGATGCGAATATATCCGTGGGGGGAGGAGAAAGGGCAGAAGTAAAAAATATCTCGTCCTACAAAGGTGTGGAACGCGCTTTAGCTTTTGAGATAACGCGGCAGAAGAACTTAGTGCGGCGTGGTCTCAAAGTAACGCAGGAGACACGGCATTATGACGAAGTGCGTGGCATAACGCTTTCTATGCGGACGAAAGAGTTTGAACATGATTACAGGTACTTCCCCGAGCCCGACCTTGTGCCTATTCATATTTCTGAGCTGGTGGAAGAGATAAGAAGGGAGATACCTGAACTCCCTGACGAAAAGAAGAGTCGGTTCATCACACAGTATTTCATAACGCGCGAGCATGCGAATGCGCTCACTTTTGACATAAACACAGCGAATTTTTACGAAGAAGTGGCATCAAAAACGGATGCGGGATTGAGTGCCGCATGGATAGCAGATGTTCTGAAGGGCGAGCTAAATTATCGCGCTATTTCTATGCGTGAAGCAACCGAACGGATTTCTGTCGATGCGTTCGTTGCTATTTTAACCTATTTGAAAAAAGGCGTGATTACTGACCGAGGTGCGACGGAAATAATAAGGGAGATGCTCGACCACGGGGGCAAGCCGGATGAGATAATAAACAGAAAAGGATTGGCGAGTATAGGTTCAGCAGAAGCAGAGAAGGCTGTGTTGCAGGTGATAATGGAGAACGAAGATGCGGTAGAAGATTATAAAACAGGTAAAAACGAGGCATTGAATTTCCTCGTTGGGCAGGTAATGAGGAAAACAAGAGGGAAGGCAGCGCCAAAAGACGTTAACGAGATGCTGAAACGGCAAATAAGCAAACGAGAAAATAGAAAATAAATTATAGACACAGATTAACGCAGATTAACACAGATGATAAGAATCAATACAGTTAAACTAAAATAAATCTGCGTAAATCCGTGTAAATCTGTGTCTTAAATAGATGGGAGCTATACATTATATACAAAAAATAAAAAAAGAGGAGTTTATACCAGCTTTTTCCCGGCATTGGGTCCGGGGCTCACCGAATAAACTTCCTCTACTTTTAGTATTCCTGCGCCTTTCGCATCCAGTTTTAACTTCTCCTGCACCTGCTCCTTCTTTTCATCAAAGACCGGACCGGAAGTCAGGAATTCCTGGAAACTGCCTTTTATCTGATAGCCCGTACTGCCCTTGAAAGCAGTAACCGCTACTTTCTTTGTCGCTTCTAAATTGGCTTTCGTCTTACCCAAAAACACGTCTCCAAATGCGAGTGTTTCCGCATCCACTACGGAAAACGTCTTTACTGGCACAACGTTCAATTTCCCTTCGGCGTCTGCGGTTGCAATAGTTTTCGAAGCGTCCCAGTCGTTGAACATCTCCATCACTTCCTTTGGCATCTTTACCATTTCTTCTCTTTCACCCCCACATTGCTTTATCTATATAATATATATCTACAATAATATAAATCATTCTTTTCAACGACTTTTAAATTAATACGAGCTAACATAGGAAGTGCTAAAACACATTCAAAATGGTCATAAAAAAGAGAAAGAAACTAATCATTGTTTCCGTGTTAATAGCAACGATACTCGTAGGGATGCTCTACATTTTATTCCTCTTACCATCTGATGATTTGGAGTGGCGTATTCCAACAAATAAAATAGCCATAATAGAGATTAAAGGGGAGATAACCGAGGATTATGAGGGTGGCGCAAATCCCGAGGCAATTCGAAAACTCCTGGATAGGGCTGAAGAAGATGAGCAAATAAAAGCAATCGTACTCAGGATAAACAGTGGGGGTGGAGATGCAGGAGCATCATGGGATGTGTACAGAGCAGTGCAGAGGGTAGATAAACCGGTTGTTGCGTCTATTGCCGATGCCGGTGCTTCCGGTGCCTATTTAGTTGCGGTTGCCGCGGATGAGATAATAGCTACGCCTATGTCGGTAATAGGAAGTATAGGTGCTTCGATGGAGTTCCCTTTTGACGTCCCGGTAAATGCATCAGAAGAAGCAGAGGAGATGTCTTCCATGCCTTCAGGCGAGTTCAAGGATGTGTTTGCCGATTATCGGCTAAACGAGAGTGAACGGGCGTATCTAAAGGAACGCATGGAGAGCGTTCAAGAAGTGTTTTCGGCGTGTGTTGCAGAAAGCAGGAACATTAGCGAGGAGGATATGATGAATATATCACACGGAGGCTGGTTTACCGGTGAGGAAGGATTGCAGCTGGGTCTCGTGGATAAGACAGGGGACTTAGAGGATGCGATAGAGGAAGCGGCTGAGCTCGCAAATGCTCCTCTGGAAGATACAAAGGTTGTGACGTTGAGGATCGAAGGTTCACGAGTACGGGTGATGGAAGAATAAAACAAGAAAACAGAAAATAAATTAGGGACGCAGATTAACGCAGATTAACACAGATGATAAGAATCAACACGGTTAAACTAAAATAAATCTGTGTAAATCTGTGTCTCAAATAGAAGGAGGTTATACTTTATATACATTAAAATGTTCGATAACCAGAAGCAGGCGCAGGAATTAAACTGCAAAATAATTGCTGGTAAAGTCAGGGTATCAAATGTGGACGATTTTCTTGCTGTATTGAAAACCATCGCTCATAAATATGATGTGACAATACAAGCGATGAATGCGGAGTTGATAGCCGGGGAAGAACATATAAAATCCGCGGTGAAAAAGGCACTGCGGGCTGTGGGCAGGAACAGAAACATAACAAATGACCCGGGTTTGGAGATTCTTTTATATGCCGCAGGAAGAAGGCAGATAGAAAGAGCATTGGCGATGGGCGTTTCTGTGTCAGAAGGCGAGAAAAGAGTTGCAATCGTTATTGTTGATGCTTCTGCGAGAGCACAAAGAGGAAAAGATTTGGAGGTGGTTGCTGAGGAAGTAAAGAGGAAAATAGGGATACAAGAAGAGCCAATCTCAGAGTTGGAGTTAAAATATAATGAGGATAAAAAAAAGGAAATGAAGAAGTTCTTTGATATAACCGAGGCTGAGTTAAAAGCAGTGGGCGAGAAGAAGTTAAAGATGCTAGTGTTAGAAAGGGTTGCGATGTTAGATGTACTGAAATAAATGGACCAAAACCCAAGCATCTAATCACAATAGGGAATAGAGAATAGAGAATAGCCAATAGCCAATAGCCAATAGGGAATAGGGCATATTTGTCCAATTTCTGATCCCTATTTGGCCACCTGGCTATTGGCTATGATTGGCGATTATAGTCATTCCTGTAATAAATTGCAATTAATAAACCACGAGAGTTCACAAGATTAACACAAGAATTTTAGGTTAATATGGATAGAATATCCGATAGTGTACTGAAAACAGATTCCCATTGTTGTTCTCTCGTGAAAATCTGTGTAATCTTGTGGTTAATACAATCTTTTTACTTCACCGCACCTCGCATTCGGCAACGTAACCTTTGCTTTTCACCGCATCCCTCAAATATTCTAACTCGCCATCCATGTAAACCACTTCATCTTCATCGAGAATTTTCTTGTCCAACACCTTTACAGGCACGAATTTCTGCAATATGTATCGTTTACTACCTCGTATCAGCCGCCCTATTTCTAAAATATCTCGTTTACCGAGTTGCGATTTCACTACCGTCGTTCGAAATTCATAATTCAATCCGGAAGACATGATTAATTCGATACTGTGTTCGATTTTTGCCGGGTCAACCCGGGAACCGGTAATCTCCCGGTATCTTTCCAACGGCGCTTTCACATCCATAGCAATGTAGTCCACGATTCCGCGTTCTACCGCTTCGCTTATTATTCCGGGATTGCTGCCGTTTGTATCCAGCTTAACCAGATAACCCAATTTTTTGAGTTCACTCATAAAATCAATCAGGTCGAGCTGCAGTGTTGGTTCTCCTCCTGTTATCTCTACCGCATCGAGTTTCCCCCTGCGAGTCGCCAAAAATGATAAGATGTTCTCTTCAGGGATAGGCGCTTCAAAAAGTTCCGGATTTACCAATTCTGGATTGTGGCAATACGGGCACCTGAAATTGCAGCCCTGGGTAAACACAATCGCACATATTTTCCCGGGATAGTCTATTAACGAAAATCGCTGAAAACCCCCAATTAACATAACATCTAATCACCCTTTTTACCCCCCTGCTCCACCAAGGTCTATTAAATTTAACTGTTTCCCGGCGTGCTTTCTCTTCGGTTTAGCTTTACCTTTGATTCGCGAAGGTTTAGCTATTGCTATACCCGCACCCGCCTTTCTTTCTCCTTCCTCTTCTAATTTTGGTACTGCTTCTGCTTCTGTCCCGGTTCCCACGGCAAACGTTTTCCTGAGCTTGAATTCTTCACGTTTTCCTTTATTCCATTGGTTTACCGGACGTAGATAGCCAACTACACGTGAATATACCTCGGTCTCCGCACCACATTCCGGGCAGGTATAATGCTCACCTGCTATGTAACCATGTGTGGGGCAAACAGAAAAGGTGGGGGTAAAGGTAAAGTAAGGCAGGTGATAGAGCTCGCAGATCCTTCGCACCAGGGCCTTCACCGTCATAGGGTCTTCGACACGCTCGCCTGCGAAGACGTGGAAAACGGTGTTATGAACAAATATCAATGTATTTTTCCCCGCTAAATAGTTATGATTCTTTTGTGTCGTTAAATCGTAGAACTGATTATCTTTAACTTCCTCCTTTGATACTTCTTTTACCCTCACAACTGGCAAATAGCGCTTCTTTCTATTTGATAAAACTCTCTTAATCCTCGATTTATTAACGGTAATGCTCAATTGACTTTTTATTTTTGTCATTTGATACTGGGGGATTCTTAATCTAAATGTATCCACTTCATTTTTCCTTCTGGCTTTCTTTTTTCCTTTGCTCACCATAATCCCTGCCCGCGTACAGATTTCTAATATGTCTTCGGCTAACTTTGAAGAGACCGTTGAATATTCAAAATCCCCATCTCTTCTTCCAATGTGCCCGTCACTGTCTCCCAAGCCAGAAAGAAGAGAATAGACATTGTCACTGCTTATTTCATCTTTTACCTCTTTGGGAATAGAGATATTGTAAACCTTCTTTCCGGACGTGAAGCCGAGTTTAAAGAAGAACGAAGCCACCTCTTTTTTAGAAGTTGTAACTTCTCGTAAAGGTTCGCTTCTCTTATCATTTTGAATAACTTTCACTTTACAGCCGAAGTATTTGTTGAGAATCCTTGCTGCTTTTCTCAGCGCTAATTGCTGTTCACTGGAGAATCGGACTCTATATTTCTTCAAATTGTTCCCACCGCGGTTATCTACAAATTCCGACATACTGCCATCACCAATAAAGAACCCAATTAGCCACATCAAATCGGGATTCAATTTGGTATCTCTCTCAGGATAGAGATTGCATGAATTCTGCAGGATGTAGTCCCCTTCTTTTAACTCGTCGGCTCTTCTCTCTACCACCTGATATTTCGGCATTGCATGATATTTTATTCTGCATTCAGGGTTCCACCTCAGATGTGTAGCAAAGCTTTTTATATTCTTCACTCCGCATCCACAAACAGGGCAGACTGGATTTGACTTGACTTTTTCCAGGATGAAAAACGGATGCCAATCCGAAGTGACGATGTCTAAACCCCTCTCTCCTTTGACCCTGATTTTATTCTGCCTCTTGAGATTGACGGTTATGGCATCTGTAATCTCATCCCACTCGCTAATCCCTTCCTCGGGATTATAGCTCAACGCTTTAATCGGCCTGAGTGCCGCGAAGTCTTTTACGACTTTCTCAATCTTCAACAGTCCCTTATCTGTCAATACTTTGTTTCCTTCTTCTAAGCACCCACCTGTGTATTTTGTCTGAATCGTATCCTGCAGGTCTAACGCCTCAAAGACATCTTCGGTATAATTCACCGGCAGTTGCGTGGAATTCGTATAAAATGGCTCTGCACCGCGCTTCCAGTCCTCTTCATTAGCACAGACTATTTTCGGATTGCCCTCCTTATCCTTTTTTGCAAGCCGGTAAGAAGTCCCCTCCGCAGGTGTAGCCTCCAGATTATAGTTATTCCCCGTTTCTTCCTGGAATTCTAACAATTTATCACGCATAAAATCTAACACCCGTGAGGTAAACGCTCTGGACTTTTCCGATGCGATTGGCTCGCCAAACATATTCAAGCAGGCTTCATTCATACCCACCAAACCAATCGTGGAGAAATGATTCTTCCAGTACTCACCAAAACGCTCTTTTATACCTCTTAAATAATATTTGGTGTACGGATAAAGATTCTTGTCCATAAGGTTCTCTAAAACCTTCCTCTTGATCTCCAGGCTCTCCTTCGCCAGAACCATCAACCGCTCTAAAGCAGAGATAAACGCTTCTTCGTCCCTCGCAGAAGAATACCCGAGTCGTGGCATGTTGAGCGTGACCACGCCAATTGAACCGGTTAGCGGACTCGACCCGAAAAGCCCGCCCCCTCTTCTCTCTAACTCCCGGTTATCTATGCGCAACCGGCAGCACATGCTTCGGGCATCTTCAGGATTCATATCAGAATTTATAAAGTTAGAGAAGTATGGCACGCCATATTTAGCGGTAACTTGCCACAAAACGTCCAGATTAGGGTTCGCCCAGTCGAAATCCTTGGTGATATTATAGGTGGGGATGGGAAACGTAAAAACTCGGCCCCTGGCGTCCCCCTCTGCCATTACTTCTAAAAGTGCCCGATTAAACAATTCCATCTCGCCCTTGAAGTCCGCATACGTTTCTTTTTGCGGCACTCCACCAATGACGACACTCTGGTTGGCGTAGTACTCGGGAACAGTCAGGTCTAAGGTGATGTTGGTGAACGGTGCTTGAAATCCAACCCTGGTGGGAACGTTCACGTTAAATACAAACTCCTGCAATGCCTGCTTCACTTCTTCATACCCCAGTCCGTCATATCGTATGAACGGCGAAAGAAGGGTATCAAAATTAGAATTATGAACAACTATATTATTTATTAAAAAGAATTCACTTTTTGTTGTTATATCATACACATATTCATTG
>JAGGZZ010000271.1 GCA_021161765.1 Candidatus Methanophagales archaeon
AAGCAATGAAAGGGCTTAATTACCACAGACAAGATGAAACGAGCAATACCGTTAAAAAATATGCCAGCCACCACCCCTCAAAAAAAATCCGTGTAAATCTGTGTCTTAAATAGAAAGAAGCTATACTTTAAATATATATACAAGAACATAGCAAACAACCAAAAAGTAGGAGTAACATGATTCGCATAACACAGCTTGTTCATGGAAAGGGAACGGTTAGTGAAGCGCTAAAGCACCGCAAAAAATCGCCGCATCAGGTTCCAAGCAGGTTACTTGCATTTGCGGAAACGCGCAGACCCGTGGTTTTCTGGAACATTACGAACAAATGCAACTTAGCCTGTACGCACTGCTACATTAATGCTCGACCCGAACTGAATATAGAACAGGAATTATCATTAGAGGAGGCAAAGGCGTTCATTGACGACCTTGCCGAGATGCAAGTGCCTTTGCTTTTGTTCACGGGTGGCGAGCCGTTGGTACGAAAAGATTTCTGGGAACTCGCGGCTTACACAACTGCGAAGGGGCTGAAAACCGCTCTGAGCACCAATGGCACGCTGATAACAAAGGAGGTTGCAGCAAGAATAAAGGCACACGGAATCGAGTATGCCGGTGTGTCGCTGGACGGTGCGAAGGAGGAAACGCACGATGCCATCAGGAACCAACGAGGGTGCTTCAGAAAAGCCGTGCAAGCGTTGAAGAACTGCGCGGAAGTCGGGCTTAAATCAGGTATCCGGATTACCATTACGCGAGATAATTATCAAGAAATGGAAGACCTGCTTGACTTTGCCCGTGTCTTAAAAGTGCCGCGGTTCTGCGTTTACTGGCTCGTTCCAAGCGGGAGGGGAAAAGAGATTTACGAGAAGCAATTAAAGCCCGAAGAAGTTGCACATATCTTTGACCTGCTGTACCAGCGTGCACGGGATTTGGACCCCGAGGAAATGGAGATTCTTACGGTGGATGCACCTCAGGACGGCATTTACCTGCTGAATAAATTAAAAGAGGACAATAGTCCAGAATACGAAAACGCACTTAAATTGCTGGAATACACCGGTGATTCATGCAGTGCTGGCGACCGCGTTGCAAACGTTGACCCCGCAGGGAACGTGTATCCATGTCAATTCGCGCAGTTAGAAGAATTTAAAATCGGGAACGTTCGCGAGAGAAAGTTCAGCGAGCTGTGGAATGACGCCGAAAATCCTGTCCTCGCTGCGTTCCGCGAAAGGACGAAGTTCTTGAAGGGGAAGTGCGGTTCCTGCTCACAGAAGGATTTATGCGGCGGGGGATGTCGAATAAGGGCATACGCAGAAGAGGGCGATATATGGGCTGAAGACCCGTTGTGTCCTATTGTCATCTCAAAGTAAACAAGGGGGCACAGTCGAATTTTTCAGCGAAATTGCCAAATCATTAAATTTCACCACAGAGCACACGGAGAACGCAGAGGCATAAAGGTTATAGACACAGATAGATGTTAAAAATCAACAAGGTTAAACTTGATTTTTCTTTTGTTTAATTAAATCTAACGTCTAAGTAACAAACATGAACAACCACACACACAAAAAAATCCTCCTGGCTGCTATTGTTATCCTGCTGGTAGCGACAGCTACAGCAGCAGTGTCGTATTTCGGCTACATTGAGTTCCTGACTGAACCGCATGCTGCTGCTACACCGTCACATGAAGTGAACCCGAACGTAAATGTGAATGCTTCTGCAATCGCTCCCGATGAACTCCTTGGCATGAAGAAGGTAGTAGTATCCTGCGGTGGGGATGCACTGCAGCGTGTAAAACAGTCGCATACAGGCAGTGTTGAGCATGTTGAAGACGTGGCAATCGTGCATTATATGAATATAAAAGAAGGTAAATTCCTGACCCTGTGGACGACCAGGTATCCAAACGAGACGATTGCAAACGACGAGATGGAGAAGATGGTGGCAGGTATGCAGAAATGGGGAGGGAGTTGGGCATCCGATCTGAAGGAGCTTACAATCGCTGAGAAGCAGGTATATCAAACGTCGTCAGACAATGTCTCGCACTACTTCTGGGCGGATAAAGAATGGGTGTTTTATATCATACCACACAACTTCACGGAAGACGAGATTGCAGAGGTTATTGGCTCAATCCCAATAAAGTAACCTGCATGGGAAGCTATTCAAATAATTCAGTCGAACAATCTCAGCCCAAACCCGACAAATCTTTCAAAGTGCGTCCTGTTCAACGTTGAGAGCATAGCATCACGATTTATGCAAATTGCAGCAATCATTGTATCGAACCTGCCGACGGGTTTTCCAATCTTTTCGAGTGCCGATTCAAGCTTCGCAGACAGGAGCGCATCACTCCTTGTGTACTCTAAAATGTTGAATTCCATAAGCTCTTTTATAATCTCCTTTTTCACCTTATAAAATCCATAAACTATCTCATGCAGGTTAATTGAAGTAGTTGCAACCTTATACCCTTCTATTTTTCCCAGGATATCCTCCCCCACTGCTGACTTCCTATCGAATATCTCTATCAAGACATCAGTATCTAAGACAATCATCGAAATCTCTCTTTTCACCTCTTTTCTTGTATATTTCCTTAAGAACTGCCTCCTTTTCTTCGCTGCTTAGATCAATGGTTTCCCTGATCTTTTTAAGCACGTCAATTCCTTTTCCTCTCCCTCCACCAATCATTCTTTCAATCAAATCACTGAGCGACTCATTTCCTTTCAGCATGCGAAGTTTTTCATAGACGTCATCCCGTATCGTTATCGTTTTTACCATGCTTAACTTTAACTTCGAATAGCTTAAAAGGTTTCACCGCTAAAAAGATTTCATTCCGCAAAAAGAATTAACCCACGATGAGGGAAACATCAGAGAGAAGAACTATTCTTCAAGCACGAACTCAAAAGTAAGAACCATTATCGCCGTTATCAGGAACAGAAAAGCGATTAACAGTCTCAATTCCGGCATTACTTCGGCTATACCCGAACCACTGATGATTTTTTTTGTTGCCATTACCGATGGGATAAGCACCGGCATACAAATAGGAATAAGGAGAAAAGAAAGAAGCAGAGTCTTGCCTTCCGAGAACATTACAAGCCCGGAAACAAAGGAACCCGCAAACGCGAGTCCAATCGCACCCAAGAAACATACAAGCAATAGAGCGGGAAATCTTCCGCCCAGCTCGAGATTTAAAAAGATGATGGAAAACGGAATTAACACGCATTCAACGAAAAATAGCAGTGCCGTTCCATAGATGATTTTCCCGAACAGGATTGCCAGCGATGAGCAAGGCAGGGTTTTCAGACCGCCAAGCGTTCCCCGGTCTGCTTCACGCGTGAATGAAGTGGTAAACACAAGGATACTTGAAAAGAAAAGGATAACCCATAGTGCCGCACCTGCCACTTCGGGGTCTGTCGCACCGCCGCCGCTACCGCTCCACGCAAAGCTGCAAATCAGTATGGAACCCACCGAAAAAGAAAGGATAGAGAGAATCTCATAAGAGCGCCGGAATTCTGTCCTCAGGTCTTTCTCCGCTATCCTCAATGCTGCTCTTTGAAATTCCCCGCTCCGGATATTTTTCATCGTTTATAAGGTATAACCTCCTTCTATTTGAGCAGACACGGATTTACACGGACTAAGCGAGTTTAGAGGTTTAGTTCGTTAGCGGGCACAGGCACATGACCAAACCGCTATACCGCTATACCGCTATACCGCTATATTATCCTCTGTGTTAATCTGCGTTAATCTGTGTCAACGATTTATTTTTTCTTGTTGAAGCCCCCCTATCTCTCTAAAATGTCATTTCTCCAACTATTTTACCTTTATCGAGCAATATCCCTCTATCACAAATCTTCTTCGACCACTCCAGGGAATGAGACGATATCAATAGTGTCTTGCCTTTGCCTTCGTGACTTTTGAAGTAATCTACAAGCACGTCGCAGGTTTTCGTGTCCAGCCCGGAGAAAGGTTCGTCAAGCAGAATCAAATCAGGATCGTGGATTAACGCCCTCACGATGTCCGCCCTTTTTCTTAATCCATGTGAGAGCTGCTTCACATAGACGTTATACCAGCGTTTCAAACCCAAAAAATCCACCGTGGCGAGGAAGTCCTCTTCTCCTGCATCGAACAGTTTCGCATAGAATAGCAGGTTCTCCCTGACGGTCAGTTCATCATAAAGAAAGCTTTCATGCGTTACTAATCCAATTCTTCTCCTTGTTTCACCACCGTTTTTGAATGCGTCCGCACCAAATATTTTCACCGTTCCCGAAGATGGCGAGATATGCGTGGCGATTATTTTCAGCAATGTCGTCTTCCCCGCTCCGTTATGACCCGAGAAAGCCAAAAACTCGGATGCGCCTATTTCCAACGACACGGATTTTAACGCCTGCAAGTAGCCGTATCGCTTCGACACTCCGGTGATTTGCACTGCTATGCTGTTGTTATCTCCACTCATAGCTTAAGTTTGATACTTTTATATAAAGTAAGACTTGATAAAGAAATATATTGGTAAAAGAAATGAGCCTATTAATTCATGTATCGGATAAACACTTAAGGAATTTAGAAGAAATAATAAAGGAAGAGAAAGTCCTGAAAGCAGATGCGATTAGAGAGATTTTTGATCTGGGGATAAAGGAATGGAAATTGAGAAGGGCTTTGAGATTGTACAGAGAAAGAAAGACCACGCTGTGGAAGGCTGCGGAAATTGCTGAACTGACACTGCATGAGATGATTGACGTCATAGACAAAGAGGGGATACCATACGACTATGACGTAGATGCCACTTTGGACTACATACGAAAGCTGAAGGTGAAGGTGAAGGGATGATATTCAATACATCGCCAATCATATACGCTTCAAGACTTGGGATTCTATGGATATTCAAGAAGTTGTATGGAAAAATAATAATATCGAAAACCGTTTACAACGAACTGAAGAGGAAAAAAGATGTTGTGCGGGGTTTGGTGGAAAAGGGAATGGAAGAGGAATGGATTATGGTTCGAGAAGGAAATACAGATTTGACGGACGAGATATTGTCTTTAAGCGACATCCATAAAGGAGAGGCAGAAACGATAGCAATAGCGTTAGAGAGAAATGACACCGTGGTAATTGATGAGAGGGCAGCAACAAGGATAGCAAGGGCTTACGGGATCAAAAGCGTGGGATTGATTGGTGTAATTGCCGAGGCGATAAAGGAAGAAGTAATCTCATATAAAGAAGGGGTAAAATATATTGAAGAACTTATAGAGAAAGGGTTTAGATTAAGTTATCGCGATTATAAAAGGATAATGAAAGAGATTGAAGGACTGGAGGAGCTAAGAGGATGATCTTTACGAGCATAAGGATGATCATTGCGAGCGTAATGTACCTGAGGAAGAAGCCAGTTATTCTACTTTGCATCGCCGTAGCATTGAGCGTGGTCGCTTCTTATATGGCTTACGTTGCCGTCCAACCTGTAAGGGAAGACCTTTACTTCTCATATACGCACATACCCGCCGCCCTGATTTGTTTTCTCGCTTTTTTCGTCTCTCTCGTTGCGAGCATAATGTACCTGTGGAAGAGGAAGAGGGGATACGACAGGGCTGCGGAAGTTTCAACGATTTTAGGATTGGTTTATGGCGCGGTAGCGCTGATTTCCGGTGCGATTTGGGCAAATGCCGCCTGGGGGGCGTACTGGAACTGGGACCCAAAACAAGCAACCATGCTTATACTCTGTATTGCGTACATGGGCTATCTATCGCTAAAACTTTCTATCGGGGGTGTCGAGAAACGAGCTTTGGTAGGTGCGGTGTACAATATCCTGGCTTTTTCCACCATACCCCTGACTTTTCTTTCGGTAACCCTGTGGGGCTCACTCCATCCGAAAGCATCAGAAGTTACTATGTCTTTGCCGGTAAAGCAGACATTGTCGCTGAACCTTATAGCAGCTTTACTCTTTTTCGTTTATCTTTTGATAACGGCATTTGCAGTCTGGTCTTTAGAAGACCGTGTAAATAGATTAACATACGAAAAAGGAGAAGGAGGTGATTAGAAAGAGATGGATGTATATGGGATATTCGCCGTTTCGGTCATTTACTGGACGACACTGTTAGTACTCTTTGTATGGCTTAACCGACGACTGTCTGTGCTTAAAGAGAGGATAGTGGAATTGGAGGGAAGGAAGTAGAAAGGAGCAATGAAAATCAAAGCGGTTCACATCATCGTTTTCGCGCTGGTCGCTCTAAGCGCTATTTTCGCATACGATGCCTTTTCGTCTTTTATCAATCCGTATTTAGCGGTCTCGGATGTCGCGGGGAATGAGGAGTATATTGGCAAAGAAATCCAGATTTTGGATACGGTTGCCAATGGGTCATTACATTTGGCTGAGGACGGCACGCTGCTTTTTGACCTCACTGACGGCAAAGCCACAATCAAGGTAACATATTCGGGAGTGCAACCACAGGGCCTCAAAGAGGGGCAAAAAGCCGTTGCCATCGGAAAACTGACTGCACCGTATCACATGAATGCGACACAGCTATTGGTTAAATGTCCATCAAAGTATGAGTGAATATGGGGATTTTTGCTAGAGGGGGGATGTCTAATGCTACTTCAGCGGGCGCACTTCTTTGTATTTTGGGTGTTAGAGAAGTCCAGATTTCCTTCAATTCATTTTCTTTCAATAGTAAAAGCAATGGCAAGGTCTTTGAGGTAAAATAAGCTATGGGTAATTTATCAATTCCCGCTGAGGGAATACCGCAAATCATGGATGTGCACATCGTTGTTCCCAATCCCGAAAACGTCCAAAAGTAAGATGCTCTTGAGTCTCCAAGATGGTCTTCATCACACTTTCAACGGATTTATGAGCATTAACTACAGCTTCTTTTGTTCTGCCATCCGTTAGACATGACCCTGCCTCTGTGAATTCTTCAAGGGCACCAGCCACCGAATTTTCCCTCAAGAGGCATTGAGTCTTAGCAACCACTTCATTATGTAGATATTCTGAATCAATAATGAATACCGTTGCATTCACTATACGCCAAGGTGAATTGTGAATTTCAAAGAGAGTATTTAACTCCTTTTCGCATTTAGCTACCCTTGAAAGGTTTTCCCGTCTGTTGACAAGAAGTTGCATCGCGGATTGCCCTTGTGGCTACCTCATCTATTCGGGGTAATCCTACCGCAGAACGCGCCGATGATAACGTTTGCGTGGTAAGCTCGCAGGGCAATGCGGGAAAATCCGAGAACCCAGCTCAGATAAACTGCCAGGATAAGAACGCTATGAAGAGTGTAATGCGAACCATTGTAAGAGTCGTAATTTCAAGATAGCAAACGTCAATTGGCTCTACAAGGGACTTGATAGTTGGACAAGAATGAGATTGAGAGCATTTAAAGAGAAGAAGAAGAGTTATCTCAGTAACACTCGCATAAGGAACGATTCTCTTAAAGATCTGGGCTTGAAATCGCTATCTACGCTCTTAAACCCTGAGTGGTAATCTCACTCCCTGCAATGGGGCAACAGCGAAGCATTTTGATCAAACTTTCCTAAAGTTTGAAAGGAGAGCCGTATACGGGAAATCCGTACGTACGGTTCGATGAGGGGACAGAGGTCGAAAGACCTCCTCCTACTCTACCGTGGGCAGCGCACACGGAGAATGCAGAGGCACCAGAAAAACTGAGCAATAATTGAACCGTCTTAAAACTCTGCGTACTCTGCGCTCTCCGCGGTGATAAATCACTTGATTTTTAGACAGAACCATTGCCCGCTCATATCTGCTCAAAATTCGGTGGAATTTTGAGCAGACAATGAAAAATGAATAGTGCAAAGTGCAAAAGTCAAATTCGACAGATGGCGATAATAAACGATTTAAAGCCGAAATTGGTCTTCTTCACGCATATTTTGCATTTTTCAATTTGCACTCTGCATTTTGCACTTAATTGCTCAAAATCTTGTAGATTTTGAGCAATTATGCCCGCTCTTATTCTGACTCTATCCTCGGCGCCAGCAAATAAGTGACTTTTCCTTTGCCTTCTGCTACTTCAAATTCCATCTGTAGCGGATAGTCCTTACCAAGGTTGAGCGTTATATTCTCTGCATGGGCCATTCCTTTGCTCATTGCCGTGATGTAGTCAAGCGAGTATAAAGAATGAAGCGTGCCCGGTGTCAGGTGTATCAATTGCTCCTTTCTTAATCCCAACCTCAGCTTATCCATTTCCCCTTCCGCTTCCATGTAGAATAGTTCCCCATCTATGCCAAGCGCAATGTGGTCACCTATCTTCTCCGCAGCGCGTATGGTTCTTCTGAACTCTTCCGTTTCGATAATCACCTGTGCCGGGAACTCAAGTTCAGGAACCTTCGGCTCTTTTCGTAGCGAAGAGGAGTCAAGCAAGGAAATAGTGTAAGCGAGACTGCCCATCCTTGTAAACAACTTTTGAGCGTGCTCGTCCAGTTCCAGCTCGACCTCTTCCCTTCCTCCTATTCCGAGGATGTCAAGCAACTTCCTGAAATCCATGCCTATTTCCGTCGCCTCCGAGACTTGCGGTTCGGTCGTGGGTTCTGCTTCAGGTACGGCTTCCGGTTCTGCCCCCTTAGGCACAAACCTAAAATCGTCAAAAGCATCGCTTTGCAACTCGAAAGAGACCATTGCCACATTCGCAGGGTCAACCGCTCTCAACTTTAAGCCATCCTCTGCTATTCTTAACTTCCCTTCATCCACTATCGCCGTAATTGATTCTATGCATCCCTTCAAGATATTCGCATCTATCTTAGCCTCAAACATTTTTCCCTTATTCCCTCCTATGTTATAATATCAAATACCTTAATACTACAAAGATAAAACATAAACATATTTAAACTATTCGATACTCCGACGCGTGCGTGGATATGAAAATGCAATGGACGTGAAGTGATGAGACAAACACAAACAAGAAAATAAATTGTTGACACAGATTAACGCGGATTAACGCAGATGATAAGAATCAACAGGGTTAGACAAAAATAAATCTGCGTAAATCAGTGTCTTAAAAGGAAGGAAGTTATGAGTTATATACAACAAACAAGAACATGAAACCACGAGTCCAAGTTAAAGTTTCTGATTTGACACGATATTTGATGTGTCCCCGACTGGTGTATTTCGGTGCAAAAGAGCATCATGAGGGGATGGCGAAGGGGAAAGAAAGAGGGTTTATTGAATCCATTCTGCTGAAGGAGCTGGCATTTAATTTACATAAATTTTATGGGGAGAGAAAAGAGGAGGACTCAGAACCAGAGCCAGAATCAGAATCAGAAACGAAAACGGAAGAAGAGCGTGCGAAAAGAATAATTGAGGATATTGTGGATGGTGTGGAAAGGATATACAAGGAAGAACTGAAAGGAGTGGAGAAGGATTACTTTGAGGAAGTAAAAGAAGATTTCATTCGCAACCTGAGTATGAGTACGAACATGGAGAATGACGAATGGCTGGAGAAGGTAAGGACTGAAAACGAGCTGTTCGAGTTGGAGAACGCTTATGGATACGAGCGAGAACATGCGATGTTCTCGGAAAAGTTGAGCATGAGCGGCAGTGTGGACAAGCTGATAAGAACAGAGGAAGAAGTTATTCCATGCATGATAAAAACAGGGAAGTGCCCGGAGTATAGCGTGTGGAAAAGCGACAGGGTGCAATTAGCGGCGTATGCAATGCTTATCGAGGAAGAATTGGGATTTGAAACAACGGTAAAAAGGGGATTTGTAGAATACATAAGGAATGCGGAATTCCGAGAAACGCAGATAAGGAGAAGAGACAGAGCGCTTGCTTTACAGATATTAAAACGAGTAAAGCGGATAAAGGGGGGCGTTTTCCCGGATAAAGGGGGGAATGCACCTTGCGATAAATGCGTCTTTGCGGAAAGGTGCGAAACGAGAAAGACGCTTCTTTCAACGTTGTTTGGAAAATAACGAATGTTTAGCGGCACCGTCTAAGAATATAGTGTTTCATCACCGCGGAGAGCGCCGAGACCGCGGAGATTTTTAATAAGAACCACTCTGCTTATCTCCGATTCGTCCACAATCTGGTAATTATAATCAGCCTTAGCCTTAACATCAGAAGCAGCCGCTGCTAAATGTTCTGCAATTTCACTTGCAAACTCCTTTACCTGACGATGTGCAGGCATAGCTTCGCGGGACAATCGTTTCCTCGAATACCCGAGGTGCATGTACGCCTTCACCTCGATAAAATCAGGATTCGCTATTTTTAACAATTCCGCATACCCCGCGGGATTTAGCATGTTCAGCCCCTGCATACAGGTAATCCTTACAACCGTTCTCGTTTTTCCTTTCTTCATTCTTAGCTCGTCCAGCGATTCGTTTATCCGTGGCCAGTAGTCGGCATGTGCAACTCGTTTATAAATGGTTTCGTCCGGGGCATTCAAGGACAAATACAACTGCGTGGGCTCTATTTCTCGCACAACATCCGGATTCGTGCCGTTAGTCACCACAAAAGTGGTCATGCCATACGAATGGAATTCCTGTATAAGCTCCTTTAAATAGGGATACAACGTAGGCTCGCCAATAAGCGAAATAGCAACATGCTTGGGTCTCTCCGCTTCGGCAAAGACCTCCCGGGTCGTCTTTGGCGAGCCTTTAAACCCGGAAATGAGCCTCTTTTGCTCTTTTAGGCAGCCTTCTGCTATCTCTCCCGGCGAATCCCAAACAACCTCTTCTGCTCCTGCCCCTGTGTTTATGTTGAACGCTTCAAGGGGGCGCCAGCAATGAACGCATCGCTGATTGCAGAAAATGGATGGTGTCATCTGGACGCATCTATGCGCAGAAATACCGTAAAATTTGCCCTTATAACAATTCCCTTCGCCTCGGATAGATTTCCACAGCCACAAACACGTTTTCACCGCACTGTGCTTGTGCGTGCCTACAAAGTGGTATCCTTGCTTTTCCAATGTTTTTCGCATTTTAAAAGTATGCTTTATATAAAGTTAAACGTTATATACGATATAAAAATGGGAGAGGGAGGAGAAGAAGTGAGGAGATATACCGAAAAAGCTTCGGAAGATTTGCTGTTCAAGGTGCTTGAGAAGGAATTTAACGAGGCGATGCAGGATGTACTTGAGGATAGGCGGAAGATCACCGACCCCGATGTATGCAGCCTGTTCAATTTATGGTATTTACGGAGCCACGTGGACGGTCTGCAAAGGGAGATGCGGGAAGGATTTGAAAAGATAGATGCGCGATTTGAAAAGATAGATGCGCGATTTGAAAAGATAGATGCGCGATTTGAACGGATGGAGCATAGAATATCACAGATATTCATCTTTTTAGGTGTAGGATTTACCATTCTCGCTGCACTTATAACCGTGTTTCAATTTTTACCGGCATAAAAAACCACAAGATTCCACGAGATTAACACCAGATTTTTTGGTTAACATGGGCTAAAATAGCCAGTAGAGTGCTAAAATAGGATTACATTACTATTATCGCTCTCTCGTGGAAATCGGTGTAATCTTGTGGTTAATTATCATTCAAAACTCGACATAGCCTCTGGTTCCATTCACAAGCACCTCCTCTCCGTCACGTATCCGTTCGTCTTCGAGTGGGTCGGTCTCAAGCGAATCAACGACCGGTATCTCCGCTATTATCGCCCCCACTGCCACTATCGTATCTACACGCTGAACAATCATGGCACACGGGCTTTTTCCATGCTTCTTAAGCTGATATATCACATAAGAGCCAACGGTTGAACCTTTTCCGCCCGGGAATATCAAAATGCGATTGGTTATCTCTTTCCCATAGATGTCAAGCGATTTATCCATGATAATGCCTGTGACGGGGTCTACGGCACCGAGGAAGGAGATTTTCTGTTTTGATATTAATGCTTTCCCGGAGGCTAAGCCTTTTGAGATGCTTCTGCCTTTTATTTTCATTATTGTTTATTTTTGTTTTTAAGTGTTAAAGAAGAAGTTAGTATTGTAATAGAACATTATTTCTTGAAGGAAATTAAGGAGATAAAAATGGAAGAAAGAGAAGTACGTGGAGGAGAGAGAGAACAGCAAGCAGAAGTGCAGTCTTTGCTATTAAAATTGCGCCAATATCAGGCACAAGCGGAGACGACATCGCAGGAATTGGCTTTTGTCCGGCAGGCGATAGTAGAGCATGAGAAGGCGATAGAGACGATAAAGCAGTTGAAGCACATGAAAGCAGGTGACGAGCTGATAGTTCCAATAGGGGCTAATTCGTCGGTTTACGTTACGCTCAGCGATACCGATAAAATAATCGTCAGTATAGGCGGCGGTGTAAGTGCAGAAAAAGACCCTGATTCTTCAATGGCGTACCTTAAGGAGAAGAAGGAGGATTTAGAAAATTCACTGCGTGACATGAGCGGAATGATGCAAAAGCTGGAGCAAGAAGCGCAGAAATTGCAGTCACGATTACAGCAAATCGCCGGTAGTGGCACGGGCACCGGGAGAACCGGATAAGTAGTGACCAAAAATCAGGGAAAAATAAACGGTAGACACCGATTAACACAGACAAGATGAAACGAGCAATGCCGTTAAAATTAGCCCAGCCCCCGCAAAAAAATCCGTGTCTTAAATAGAAGGAGGTTATACGTTATATACAATGAAAGAACAATGTTTGATAAACTGAGAACGAAGCTTCGGGACTTCTCCAAAAGCATCGAGCACAAAATAAGCGAGAAAGGAAAGGCGGCATTAGCCAGAGAGACGATTTTGAGTGAGAAAGATCTGAAAGAGCCGTTAGAATATCTGGAAACGGCGTTGTTGGAGAGTGACGTGGCATTATCCGTAGTGGAGGAGCTGATTGCGGGTGTGAAGGGAGAATTAGCAGGTAAGAGGAAGAAATGGGGTGTGAATACCGCGAAAGTGGTGAAAGAAGCAATAAGAGACGCGTTGGTACGTGTTGTTAACGTGGACAACTTAGATTTTGATGAGTTCGTGGATAAGAGCGAGAAGCCCGTAAATATCGTCTTTGTCGGTGTGAACGGCACAGGAAAGACAACGAGTATCGCAAAAGTGGCGAAGAAGTTACTTGGAGATGGTCATTCGGTGGTGCTTGCATCTGCGGACACGTACAGAGCGGGCGCAACTGAGCAGATAGAGGAACACGCATCTAACCTGGGGATAAAAGTAGTGAAGCATCAATATGGTGCAGACCCCACAGCGGTTGTATACGATGCAGTGAAATATGCGGAGGCAAATAAGATGGATGTGGTTCTGGCGGACACCGCAGGTAGGATGCATACAGCCGTAAATCTCATGGAGCAGTTGAAGAAGATATGCCGGGTGACAAAGCCTGACCTCGTGATATTCGTGGATGAAGCGATGGCAGGGAACGATGCCGTGGAAAGGGCGAAGAAATTCGATGATGCCGTGGGAATAGATGGTTCCGTTCTGGCAAAAGCAGACGTGGATGCAAAAGGAGGAACTGCTATCTCCATTGCGCATTCTACTTCTAAACCCATCTTATTCCTGGGTACGGGTCAGGGATACGACGATTTAGTGACGTTCGATACGGACTGGCTCATGGATAGGCTATTAGGAAATGGAGATAAGGAGGTGAAAAATGTATCCTGAAGAATATAGAAGTATCATTTCGGGTTTGATAGATACAAATGAGGACTTAAAGACGCTGCTGGGGTTGTTTTATCAGCTAAAAGGCTACACCACAGAAAAAACGCTTGTGAAAAACTTTCGGGCGATGACAGGAAAGGAAGAGGAAGACTGCAGGGATTTGTTGAAATTGCTTAGAAAAGAGAGCATCATAAAAGTAGGCGCTTATGACGAATATCTGTGCCTGTCGGGCTATGAGGCGATTTTCGACAGGTTTGCAGCCGAATGTTCGCCACAGCCAGGGGATTTGGTGGACTATGTTGATAAAGCAGTGGGAGAAGGAGAAAAAGCGAAACTAAAAATGATGGAACTGCTTTTGAAAATGGGTAAACACGGCGCTGGCGGATTCACGCAATATGCGATTATAAAAACGGTCATCGCAGAAACGTTTTCGCCTGCGGTCTTCCAGTCGTTAGAAAATGAGTTTATCGCACATAATCTGTGCGTGTATGGAAAGAAGCAAAAAACTGAATTTCTGGCGTTATATCTAAACCAGCGTGAGGATAGAATAGAGGAAGCAAAGGAAAAGCTAAAAGAATGGAAAACGAACAAACTCACGAAACCACTGCGAGAAACAGTTGAAAAAGAGATAGCCGAACTTGTAGAGGGCGTAAGGACGAGAATGGTGCGTGAAAAGCGAAAAGATAAACTTGCTGAGACGCTTAGCATTCCCGGAAGTGAAATGATAGGTGATACGTTTGGCTATTTCAGTGGATTCTCAACGGACGACTCTTTTTTGTTCAGCACGTGCAATGCGCTTGTAGAGCATGATTCACTTTACATCGTGGTTACAGATAGCTTATCCATATATGAAGCAATAGAGTGGAAAAACTTTCCCGTGCTTTTTATTACCGCGCACATACCGAAATGGATAGACAAAAGCAAATTTAAAGCGGTGTTTAAAGATGCGTATCCGAAATTATCTGAGCGTAAGATAGCAATAGCTGTGCCGAACGAGGTAGCATACACGAATTATATGCAGGGACTTCTTCTTGAACTCGTAAACCGGTTGGGGATTCGTAAGGTCTGGGAATTGTGATTAAAAATTATTAACCACAGATTACACAGATTAACACAGATAGATGATAAGAATCAACACGGTTAAACAAAAATAAATCTGCGTACTCTGCGCTCTCTGCGGTGATAAGAACGCCACTGGTTTGGTTTAGTGCCGAATCGCACTTTTATCCACAACACGCTCAGGAATAATCTTCTCCACACCCGTAGTGAAGCTCCTTATCTTCTCTATGAACTTCTTCTTCAGCTTACCCGCTAAAACATGCTCAAGCACGTCCTCTATTGATACCACCGGTGTTATTTTCACCTTATTTTTATACCTATCTTCGATAAGCACGTCATTCATGTTCGCTTGAGGAATCAACACCTCTCTGATACCTGCCTGTACCGCTGCTTCCACCTTCGGCGTTACTCCACCCACGGGCAAAACGTCTCCTCGCACGGACAATGAACCCGTCATCGCTACACCCTGATTAACCGGAATATTCTCCAGCGAGGAAATAACAGCAGTAGCAATGGAAATAGAAGCTGAATCACCCTCTACTCCTTCGTGTGTGCCTACAAACTGAATATGAATGTCTTTCGTGGATATGTTCTTCCCGGTGAATTTCTTGAACACTGCAGAAACGTTTTGCACTGCTTCCTGTGCTATTTCCTGCAATCTGCCGGTCGCTATTACCTTTCCTTCCTCTCTCGATTGTGCTGGCGTAACCTCGGCGATTATCGGGAGCATCACACCCGAATCGCCAACCACCGCGAGTCCATTCACCTTGCCTATCTCATACCCCTCGGTTTTGAACAATTTATAATCCTTCTTGTGCTCCAGGTATTCATCAGCCACTTGCTGCTCCACGGATTTAGCCATCGCCTTTCCCTTTATCACATGCTCTCCGGTTACGTATTTAGCACCTTCTGCACGAGCAATGTCGCCCGCCACTCGCACCAGTCCACCCAGGTCCCTCAATATCAGGGTAAGGTGACCTTTTCTGCCTGCTCTCCTCTTCGCTTCCCTTAATATCTCTTCCACACCCGTTCTATCGAAATGCGGTATCTTTTTGTCTCGCTTCACTTCTTGAGCAATGAATCGGACAAGTTTTCGCCTGTTCTCCTCCGTATCGTCCATCGTATCTTTCATGTATATCTCGTATCCATAGCCCTTTATTCGAGACCGAAGAGCGGGATGCATACCTGCTACGGCATCCAGATTGCCCGCGGCGACCATGGTGAAATCACAAGGCACGGGCTCGGTCTTCACCATAGCCCCCGCACTCCTCTCTGATTGTCCTGTTATCGGATACTCCTTCTCCTGCAATGCGGTAAGCAGGTTCTGCTGCGCTTCTACCCTCAACGTGTTTATCTCGTCAATGAAAAGAACACCTTTATGCGCCCTGTGGATGGCACCTGCCTCTACTCTATCGTGTGCGGGCGTCTCCAATCCGCCTGACTGGTATGGGTCGTGCCTGACGTCGCCGAGCAGCGCTCCTGAATGCGCTCCCGTTGCATCTACGTAGGGTGCGGTTTCACGCCCAGTATTGGAGACAAGCAACTTCGGCATCATCGCCTCCTCCTTCGGCATCATCCATCGGAACGCCAGAAGCATAACGGCACCGGCGATTATCGACCAGAAAAATATACTTATATTTCCTTCTCGTAAGAAGTAAATCAAACCCATACCCATGATGAGGAAGAAAGTAAACATAACAAACGTATTTCGCATCTGAATGCGCTTTCTCACTTCTAACTTCTGTGCATCTACGATCTCTTTTCCTTTGCCATAAGGAACAACGCGTATCTTCGGTGTGTTTTTATCCTCAGGGTTGGGATAAACAAGAATATCCTGCAATTCCTCCTTTGGCAGCAGCTCCGCCATGCTGCTCCCAAGCATTGACTTCCCGGTACCGGGGGTGCCGATAAGCATCACGTGTCTTCTCTGCTTTGCCGCCTTCTTTATCACTTCCACGCCGCGTTCCTGCCCTATCACCTGGTCAATCAGCAACTTCGGAACTTCTATCTCTTCGGTTGTCGTTATTTCCGCGCTGCCCAGCAGGTCCGTCTCCCTTCGCTTATCCTTTCCCTTGCTGCTTGCCTCATTTGAATTTGATTCGGTCATTATTCTCACTTCTTATTCTTTTCTAATCCATCCATTAAATTAATGCTCTCATAAGATAAATAGGTTACACCTTTTACTCTACCTTCCCATCTTAAACATGTCATGTATCGCTTGTGCTGCTTTATAAGCGTCCTTCTTTTTTACCACGAACGAAATATTAAACTCTGAACTGCCCTGGGAGATCATTATTATGCTTATCTCTTCCTTACCAAGAGCGGAAAAGACTTTTCCAGCAACTCCCGGTGTTCCCGCCATTTCTGCTCCAACAACACTCATTGCGCAAACATCACTATTAGACGTGAAATCCCTGATCACCGTGCCTTCTGCGTTTATGCTCTGTATTGCACCAATGGCTCTTTCCAACTGTGCACTCTCTATAACGATGGATATGTTTCTTTCCGAAGAGCCCTGGCTTATCATGATGACGTCCACATCTTCA
>JAGGZZ010000143.1 GCA_021161765.1 Candidatus Methanophagales archaeon
GGGTGATAAATTACTATCTCCGAAAGTCAACTTATAAATATCGCCTCATAAATCTGCGTAAATCTGTGTCTTAAATAAAAAAAGCCATACGTTATATACCATGACAATATGGAAAAGAGAGTTCAAGAATTGTGAGCTATGTGAGTGGAAATGTGGTGTTAACAGGTTAGAAGGGGAACCTGGCGTTTGTGGCGTTGGTATGCCCGAGATTGCCTACTGCAGCCTCGCACAGGTTCTGCGAAGTTATTCAGTTACGATGCTCGGCTGTAGTTTCAAATGTATCTACTGCAATGCCTACCGGCTTTCGCAGTATCCCGGCAGCGGCTGGTTCTACCGGGGCTACATAGACCCAAGAGAGCTTGCGGCAGAGGCGATTCGCAGGATTAACTCACCGGAAGGGAAGGCGATGCACGTGGATAAAATAAGCTTTACGGGTGGAGAGCCAACAATACATTTTCCGTATATTGCAAAGGTGGTAGAAGAGGCGAGGAAAAAGATACCGGAATTGGGCGTGGGCTTCGCCACAAACGGATTTGCAAGCCAGCGCACCCTTCAACAAATTATAGACCTCTGTTCTTACGTTACGTTCGAGATAAAAGCGTTTCACGATGACACGCACCGGGCGATAACAGGAGCGCCGGTTGAGCCGGTGCTGCGCAATGCCGAATACCTCATCAGAAAAGGTAGAGAGAAGATACGTGCATTCAGAACCATTGCAATACCCGGGATAAATGATACAGAAATAGAAGAAATAGCACAGTTCCTCGCTTCTATTGACCCTTCAGTGCCGCTGCGCATCATTCCTTTCAGACCTAACTATATTTTATATTACCATCCCGGACCTACGAAGAGGAGAATGGACGAAATCGGGCAGGCGGTCTTGAAAACGGGTCTTGAAAATGTCTGGTGGAGAGGATATTACCCCATGGAGGTATCAAAGCAAGCAGTTGAGACGGCGGCAAGGGAGTTTAAAGGCGTCAAGCAAGAAGGAGCAAGGCTTGCTTTCGCATATTCCAAGCTTGCTGGTTGCGTCAAAGCGGATAGAAACTGTGGTGAATGCCCGGTGAAGTTGAATTGCCCTGCGGGGTTAAAAGAACCGTGGTTGTTAGATGTAGAGTAATTGCTCCTGCATCTTGCATCCTATACCAACCCCCCTACATCCAGGATGAGCGCAACTGAGCCATCGCCGAGTATTGTCGCCCCTGCAAACTCTTTCCTGCCTTTGAGCTTTCCTTCTAACGGCTTGACTACTGTTTCCTGCTGACCAAGAAGTGTGCCAACCATAATGCCAAATAATTTTTCGTCTCGTTCCACCACCACCACAGGACCAAACCTATCTTTATCTTTGTTTCCCGGGACCTCGAAAATGGTTTTCAGTCTCAGCAGCGGCAAAACCTGTTCCCGGTATCCGAACGTTTCTTTGCCTTCAACGCTTTTCAAATCCTCTTCACCCACCGCTACTATTTCCCTGACTGAATCCAATGGAATGGCATATATTTCTTCTTCCACACCCACAAGTAAAGATTGAATAATGGCGGTAGTCAAAGGCAGACGCAATTCAATGCTTGTACCCCTACCTTTTTCTGTTGATATTCTAACGCTTCCGCCCAGTGATTTGATTTTTGATTTCACCACGTCAAAACCCACCCCCCTGCCTGAAACGTCGGTGATTTTTTTTGTTGTGCTCAGCCCTGGCGCACCCAGGAGTTCATAGACATCCCCGTCACGCATCCTTGATGCCTCCTCTTGAGTTATAATTTTTCTTTCTACGGCTATCTTTTTGATTTTTTCTATATCCAGTCCTCTGCCATCATCCTCGACTGAAATGACAACGCAGTTCCCTTCTCTCCGCGCGCTCAATATGACCTTTCCCGTATCCTTTTTCCCCGCCTTTTCCCTCTCCCCCGGTTTTTCTATCCCATGGTCCACCGCATTACGCAGCAGATGCATTACTGCATCATTTATCTCATCAAGCACAAGACGGTCAAGTTCTATCTCCTTACCGGATACCTCGAAATCTACGTCTTTACCTGTTTTCCCGCTTAAATCCCGCACGGTTCTTGGAAACCTGTCAAATATATATGCAACCGGGAACATGCGCATCTCCGTTACCCTGTCCAGTAGTTCGGATGTGAGCCGGTGTGTTGTAGCTGTTACCTCATTGAGTTCCGGGATGGGATGTTCTGATGCTATCTGGAGAAGCCTCATCTTTGCTATTGATAACTCCTCAGCAATGTTCTGCAATGCCTGTATTTTTTCTATGCCTACCCTTATTGTAGGACCGACCCTGCCTGTCTCCTCCCTTTCCCTTTTCTCTTCCACCCTAACGGTTGATACTTCAACACCCTCCTTTTTCGGCAGAATATAGTCCAATTTCTTATACAGTGGTGTCAAATCACGCTTAACCGCCTTCCCTGCTGCGACATCTTCGACAAGCGTTTCAAGCCCGTCAAGACATTCTAACAGAACATCAACTGTCCCTTTTTCAATTTTACCCCCTTTCCTCAGCACGTCAAGCACGTTCTCCATCTCATGCGATAGGTTTTCCATCTCGGGATAAACCCTCATGGCGGCTATGCCTTTCAGTGTGTGCACCGACCTGAACGTTTCATTTATTGCGGCTGTGTTCTCTGGCTCTTTCTCTAACGTCAGCAAATTTCTACTTATACATTGTAGATGCTCCCTTGACTCGTTTATGAACAGTTCCTTATATTTTGATACGTCAACCATCTTACCACAAACCTTTCTTTAAAAAAGAAAGCTTTACCAAAGAAATTTGTTTTCGGTTTCCGGTGGTATTAACAGTTTTTCTATCAATCTTCTTTCCGCAACCTTGAAAACCATTTTTTCCACCTCCACGGTTGAGGCAGCCCTGACCTTGCTTATCAGTTCATTCTACGGCATCCATGCCGTCCCTGGCCGTGCCAACTACCCGTATGTTTGATGCCGAGTTCAGCATATCTGATACCATTCTCCTCATCAGCGATGAGTCATCCACCACCAGCACGTTTATCATTACTCCCTCTCCCTCCTTCTCAGCGCTCTCTTTAGTTTCTTTACCGTCCTTCCCTCCATTACAAAGTATATACCCCCATTCATTTCGCTATCCATTTTCAATTCCAACATTAATGCCTCCGCTAACGGTAAAGATTTGAATTCATCGTAGCCGACTATATGAGCAACCGAAGGAATGACAGGCGAATTACGTGAAAAAAAAGTGGCGGTCTCACTGAGAGGAACAGAAACAATATTGGTCATCTCTTCGACCATGTCTAAAACATGTTTATGAGAGATCTCAGGAATCAACTCCCCATACATGTCTTCTGTAAGTCGGTGTGCGGTTTCAAATGGAAATACAAGGTATATATTTCCAACCATCTCACTTTTTGCTCTTAACTCTATCTTTGATATAACATAGTCCTTTTCTATTCTTAATTGCTGAGCTGTCCAGTGGATAGATAGCGATTCGGCTTTGATCAGTCTGCCAATAAAGAATTGCAAATAAATCAGGGACTTCGAAGCAGCAGTCTTCAATATTTGCTCCATCATCCCTTTTTCGAATCCATTTCCTTCTTCTTCTCCTGTTTCTGTCAAGTTTATCCCCTCCCTTTATAACTAGTCACCTAACACTGTCGATTTTTCTAACGAAAGATTGAAACAGTCTTAAAACTCTGCGTGCTCTGCGCTCTCCGCGGTGATAAATCACTGATTTTTTAGATAGTGCCAAACCCCTCTTGTATCCTGCATCTTGCATCATGTATCCTGTATCACCCCATAATTTCCTTTATTTTCTTTGCAATTTTATCTTTTGAAAACGGTTTCATGATATAGCCTTTTGCTCCTATCTTCATCAAATCCGCAAATAACCCCCTGTCCTCCAACACCGTAACCATCACTATCTTCGCTTCAGGGTCTTTATTAAGTATCGCCTTCGTCGCTTCCACTCCGTTCATGGGTTCCATTATAACGTCCATCAATACTAAGTCTGGTTTGAGGCTCATATATTTCCGAATTGCCTCTTCGCCATCCGCAGCTTCACTTACGACCTCAAATCCCGCCTCAGTTATTATGCTGCCAAGAACCGTCCTTACGTATGTAGAATCGTCCACCAACAGTATCCTTACCTTTTTCATTTCCTTTCCCTTTCCCTTTTCCATTTCCTTTTCTATTTCTTATTTGTTCCTCTCCTTTTTATAACACAAACTTTCTTTTGAAAAGAAAGTTGATCAAAGAAACATTTTATCCTGTATCTTGTATCCTGCATCCTGCATCCTCATCCTTCCTCCTTCGCCAACACTTGTTTCAGGTCAAGTAAGATGAATGGTCGGTTCTCAATCTTACCCACGCCCACCTGATACTCCTTAGAAATCTCCGCTGTAACATCCTTAGCCGTTACATCAATGTCTGTCATAGAAATCATCAATACTTCAGCAGCATCAACAAGCATGCCAACAGGATTGCCCTCAAATTCTGCTATAATTATCCGTGAATCCGCATCTATCTCCTTATGCTCGAGACCAAACCATTTCCTGAGGCTTATTACCGTGACCAGGTTGCCACGGTGATTTGTTACGCCCTCGATAAAATCCGCGGAGCGAGGGACCCTCGTAATTGTTGTTATCTTTGCAATCTCCTTTATGTTCATGTTCTTTACATCCACACCAAATTCCTTATCTCCCAGTCTGAAGATTGCATAAGGTCTCGTTTCCTCTGCATCTACATTTGCACCCGTTCTTTCCTCTGGCATATAATATCACTCCCAACTTGGAAAATCCTAAATTTCAAATCCGAAACCCTAAACAATACCAAATACCAAAATCCAAATGACCAAAACATAAAGATTTTGAATTTTGGATTTAGATATTTGAATTTGTTTCCGTGGGCTCTGCCCACGACCCCGCAAGCCCTGTAAGGGCTTATTTGGTGCTTAGGATTTAGTATTTTCCAAGAACTAAACAATTACATCACCTCCTTATTTATTTGGCACTTTTTTGGCTGCTTTAACCTCCACAGCTTCACCACCGAGTTTGAACTTTGCTACGACATCCTTGAGTTCTGCGACTATGTCTGCCAGCTCCTGACCTGAAGTTGTGAGCTGTTCCATAGCAGAGGTTAGTTGCTGAGCAGATGCGGCAGATTCCTCAGCACCTGACGCGGTTTCCTCTGCAATCGCGGATACATCCTCCACCATCTTTACAATAGATTCAATACCTGTTTTCTGCTGGGCTGCTGCTTCTGCAATCGCCTGGGCTGCATTTAATGTCTGCTGCATGGTAAACGAGATTTTATCACAAGTCCGTGGGCTTTTAGCTGTTGCTTCCATGCCTGCTGTTACAATTTCTGCCATTGTTTTCGCCGCCTCTGAAGCAGATGCTACTTCTTTCTGTACAGATTTTATAAGTTCTGCAATCTCGTCTGCGGATTTTCTGCTGCTCTCGGCAAGCCTGCGCACTTCTCCTGCAACCACAGCGAACCCCTTGCCTGCATCACCAGCTTTCGCAGCCTCTATTGCGGCATTTGACGCAAGCAGGTTTGTCTCGGATGCGATGCCTGTGATAACACTCAGTATCTTAGTAATTTCCTCAGCCCTCTGCGTCAATACCTCAACGGTTGCTGATGTTTTCTCTGTTACCTCAGAGATTCTTTGCATGCTTTCGGCAACTTCAGTCGCTGTTTCACGACATGTCTGAGCACTCTCATTCGCAGCAGATGCTGCCTTGTTCACCTCATCTGCCCTGCCAGATACATCAGTAGCCGCCTTTGAAATCTGCTCAACCGACCGGGATGCCACTTCTGTCCTCCGTGCCTGTTCCTGCGCACCCTTTGCTATCTGCTGCACTGCTGCTGCTACCTGTATTGTAGATGTGCTCATCTCGGTACCCGAGGCGGCAATATCCTGTGCGGCTAAAGCGACCCTATCGGCGGAATCCCTCGCCTGGATAACAAGAGCGTTGAGGCTGTCAACCATGCTGTTGATGGTATCCTTTAGCTCACGCAGCTCCCCTTTTGCATCCACCGTGATCTTTTGCGTGAGGTCACCATTGGCTAATGCGGTGGCTACCTTGGCAATGTCTCTAACCTGGTCTCTCAGGTTTGCAGTCAGCATGTTCACATTATCAGTTAGCCCCTTCCAGGCCCCCGCAACACCCGGCACGTCCCCTTGCACGCCAAGATTACCTTCTTCTACCACCTCCCTTGCTACTCTTGTTACTTCACTGCTAATTAGATTGAGCCTGTCAACCATGCTGTTGATGGTATCCTTTAGTTCCCGCAGCTCCCCTTTCGCAGCCACCGTGATCTTTTGTGTGAGGTCACCATTGGCTAATGCGGTGGCTACCTTGGCAATATCTCTAACCTGGTCTCTCAGGTTTGCAGACAGCATGTTCACATTTTCAGTCAGCTCCTTCCAAACCCCCACAGCTCCCGGCACTTCACCCTGCGCACCAAGATTTCCTTCTACTCCTACTTCCCTTGCTACCCTTGCTACTTCACTGCCAATTAGATTGAGGCTATTAACCATCTTCGCAATCCGCTCACTTAACATAGCAGTCACCAGGCCAATAACCACAAACATAGAAGATCGAGCTAAATCATTAATAAACATAGAGGATCGAATCAAATCATTAATACTCTCTGCTTCCATTCCAATAAGGTGGTGACTGAAAATGAGCAATAATGCTAAAAATACCGCCACAGCTAAACCTTTTCTTCTCCACCACAGCGCTGCTAAGATAACTGGAACGTAAAAGAAATGGGTAAAAACGGTGCCACGTTCAAGTACAAAATGGAAATAATAAGTGAGAAAGCAGCAAATACCTAAAAGGGCAGCCATTACGATAATTTTGTATTTTCCTTTTTGTTCTTGTTGAACCATTATTCCACTCACTCCCCTTTTCGATGATATTTATTATATATAGCAAACGCATTTAAATAGTTTCTGCTTTTGTTATTAGTTTATAAAAACACTTTCTTTCTACGAGAAAAAATGACAACCCGTGAAAAGAAAGAAGAGGAAGCGAAAGCGGAAGTGAAGGACACAATTTATCTCGTTCCACACACGCATTATGATGCCATCTGGGTATTCACGAAGGAGGATTATTATTACATCAACATGGTGGCTATTCTGAAGGAGGTGGCTGAGCTTGTTGAAAAGACTGATTACAAGTTCCTGATAGAGCAGACGTTTCTACTGGAGGAGCTGGAGAACAGGTATCCGGAAGTATACAGAAAGATTGCGACGAGCATACGGAGAGGTAAGATAGAGATTGCAGACGGGGAATATCTGATGGCAGATACAATGCTCCCGGAGGGAGAAACACTGATACGGGAAATCCAGTTTGGTAAGAGATACGCAAAGGAGAAGTTCGGGGTTGACGTCCCGGTAATGTGGCTGGCAGACAGCTTTGGGTTGAATGCCCAGCTACCGCAGATATACAAAAAATCTGGATACCGCTATGTCGCTTTCAGAAGGGGGGCAACGAAGCGAAAGCCTTCGGAATTCCTATGGGCAGCCCTGGATGGAACGCGGATTTTAGCTCACTGGATGCCTTTAGGGTACCGCGCAGGATTAGACCTGACAAAGCTGGATGAGAGCTATGAGAAACTTAAGGGCCTGGCGACAACCTCTCATATCTTGATGCCTTCCGGGAGTGGAGTAACGATACCCCAGCCAGAGACATTAGAAGCGGTGCGTACGTGGAATGACGAGCGAGGGAAAGTAGCAGAGATGAAGATAGCAACGCCGCATGAATTCTTTGAGGCGCTGGAGAAGGAAATAGAAGACCGGAATATTAAGATGGACGTGCGAAAGGGCGAGATGTATTCGGGTAAGTACTCAGAAGTATTTCCAAATTGCTGCTCGAGCAGGATGTGGATAAAGCAAGAGCTTTGCATGTATGAGGCATGGCTGGTGTGTTGCGAGCGATGGAGCGCGGTAAACTATCTCTTGAATGACCTCTACCCCACTGAGGGCATAAGAAATGCATGGCGAAAAATTCTGTATGTCGCATTTCATGATGTGACCCCGGGAACCGGTATGGACGAAGGTTACAAGGAGGTGAGGCACTTCCATGACTTTTTTAATACTGAAATGGCCGCCCGCTGCCTTTGCACGTGTAATCAAGTAATAGATTCGGAAGCAGAAGAGGCAAAGGTTGAACCTCAAAGCTCTATGAAGGTATCAGCAGCGATGCCGGGCTACGACTATGCCTACGGGGACATAATCGTATTTAATTCGTTGTCGTGGGAAGTGAAGAACTGGGTAGAGATGGACTTGCATTTTGACAAGGGCAAACTGGTAGCGATTAACGGATTAAAAAGTGGAGATGAAGAAATAGAAATAGAAGTCATAAAATTCACGCGGTATGACGATGATTCGTTGCGATTTGCACGCATAGGGTTCGTTCCTACGGTTCCAGCAATGGGGTACAAGGTGTATAAAATCCTTGAGCGTGAGCCGAGACGGTATGCTTATGAGCCTAATTTTATCATGATTCGAGGCAACACCATAGAAAACTACTTCTTTGGAGTTACGGTGGACCCAGCCACCGGATTGATTGATGTGTCCATGGGGAAGAGAGGAGCGGAGCAAGAGAAGATTTGCACGGCGAATGAGCTTGTGCTGGAGGAAGAAACCGGTGACCTCTACTATCACCGGCAAACGCTGGATATCCCGTTGAAGACAGAAAAGGGTGAGGGCGTGAAATACGGCTCATTCAGGTTAGAGAACTTCTTTATAGATAAAAGTCCCCTGAGACGCGTTATCAATGTCGAAACAAATTATTTTTCCCTTCGATGGCCATACCGGCTGACGGAGAAACTGGAGCCACTTATATGGCGGCATAAATTCCTCGAATGTTCAAAGAAAATGGTCGTTTATAAAGACATTCCGAGAATAGATTTCATTACGACCGTGATGGACAAGCATCCGAGGGCACGGCTCAGGGTCAGGTTCTCGACGGACATGAAATCCCTGACTTATACCTGTGGGACTCAATTTGGCGCTGTTTCTCGACCCACCGACCAGTGGCACTATAAGCCAAAAGAGGAGTGGGTGGAGGAACCCTGCGGTGTATTCCCCTCGCTGAAATGGCTTGACTATTCCGATGGAACGAAGGGCTTGACCGTGATTAATCAAGGAATACCCGAGAATGAGGTAAGAGATGGGGACGTCTACTTAACGCTGCTCAGAAGCGTTTTAATGCTGTCCTCCGATGGTAGAACGGGTCCCGCAATTCCCGTTCCGGATGCGCAGGAGTTGAGAAGATACACATTCAAATATTCCCTTTACCCGCATAAAGGCGATTGGCGAGAAGCTTCGTCTTACAAGCACGCCCTTGAGTTCAACTATCTGCTTGATGCAATACAGTTGCGAGATGATAGGAAGTACCCGCTGAGGAAATCATTTTTGAAAATAGAGCCGGAGAACGTCATTTTATCTGCGTTGAAAAAGGCAGAGGAGGGGAATGGAGTGATTATACGATTTTACGAAACGAATGGAGAAGAAACGGATGCAGAAATAACGCTGTTCGGAGCGCCAAAATCGGTCAGGACAGTGAACATGTTAGAAAAAGAGGTAGAGGATGAGGAAGTAAAAAAAGACTTGAAAATAGAGGGTGAACGGATAGAACTGATGGTGAAACCTTTTGAGATAGTTACTTTGAAGGTGGGATTTTAAAAAGTGGTGTAACCACCAGATTACACAGATTTTCACGAGAAACCCTTTCTTAGAAAGAAAAGATTTATTTTTTCTTTTAGCACAGGTTTTCTTTTTTAAAAAAGAAAAAGTGTTTTTTATAATGCCATATCCAATCCTTTTAGGGCTTCTTTGATCTCTTTAATTGAGATTTTTTCCTTTTTTGCTTTGACATAAATCGTTAGTAAATATACAATATGATTAGATAGATAGTAAATAACCCTAAAGCCACCTCTTTTACCTTTCTTCGTGTTAGAGCTACTCATTCTGATTTTATAGATCGTATTACCAAATCCCGGGATTGCATCACCCTTCACAGGATTATTTTCCAATATTTCTATGAGTGAGTTGTAGTCCTCGCCTATTCTCCTATATTTCTTACTCAATTTCTTAAGCCTTCGCTTGAAATATTCCACTGCCATAACCTCATAGCTCATTTAGTATCTCTCTCGCTGGATGTATCTTCCCTTTCTTTAAATCTTTAAACGCCTCTATTATATCCTTGGTCACGTCCTCTGTATCATACGGCTCTATTCCCTCGTATTCTTTAAGCAGTTCTATAAGTCCCTCGAACTTTTTAATATCAAGTATGACTGCTGACTTTTTACCTTCCCTATCAACAATGTAGCGTTCACTAAGTTCTAACATTTATCTATTTCCTCCCCACCCCCTTCTTGTTTTATCCATTTTTTCATTGTGTATAAAGTACAACTTCCTCCTATTTAAGACACAGATTTATTTTAGTTTAACCGTGTTTGTTGATTCTTTTCATCTGTGTTAATCTGTGCAATCTGTGGTTAATAATTTTTCACCACCACCTCAATATCACCCCACAAAAGTACTCGCCCTCGGCATCTCCTGCTTCATTCCTTTCCTTTCCCTTACTTCCATTACCTTCATGCCGAACAGATTTTGCGGTATGGGTTTGAAACCCGCGAATTCCGTGCTCCACAACGCTCTACCTTCGGTTGCAGACCTGATGTCGCCAGCAAAGCCAAGCATTTCTGCCACGGGCGCTTCGCACTGCAATGAAACCATATCGCCCTCGGTTTTCATGTCCACTATCTGCCCTCTTCTGCCCTGTATCTCGCGTGTCACGTTGCCAAGCAAATTCTGTGGTATGCTTATAAAGACCCCTTGCACCGGTTCAAGGAAGGTAGCCTGCGCAAGCAGAATAGCACCGAATATAGCGCTTCGTACCGCAGGGATGACCTGTGCAGGTCCCCGGTGTATCGAATCCTCATGCAGCTTCACGTCCATCAGTTTTACTTTTATGCCCCTGCACTTCTCCTTTGCCAGCGGTCCCTTAAGCATCACTTCCTCAAAACCTTCCCGGATTAACTCCATCGTCTCTCGCAGATACTGAACCCCTTTTGTCATGTCCACCAGCACGTTCCCTTCAATGATGTTAACGACTTTCTTTGCTTCCGCTTTGTCCATTCCCGCCTCTACCAGCTTATCGCGCATCAAAACCTTGTTTTTACCCACGGTTATCCCTTCGCTCTGTATCTTGTCCACTACTTCCGCACCCAGCGGTTCGACTTCAAAATAAAACTTGTTGTGCCTGTTTGGCGATTTACCTTCCACGGGACCCGCATGCCCTTCTACCGTCTCACGATAGACGACAAGGGGCGGCGAAGCGATGATAGGAATGCCCTCATCATGTTCTATCCGATGCGTGATTATTTCAAGATGCAATTCGCCCATTCCCGAGACCAGATGTTCTCCCGTTTCCTCGTTTATCTCCACGCGAATCATCGGGTCCTCTTTCGCCAGCTTCCTGATTACCTCTATCAATCGAGGCAAATCTTTCGTGCTCTTCGCTTCCACCGCGACCGTAACAACAGGCTCACTGTAATGCTTCATACTTTCGAATGGAACTATCTCCGTGGTCGAAAGCGTAGAACCCACTGCCGCATCTTTCAGACCTACGAGCGCAACTATGTTACCCGCAGGCACCTTGTCCA
>JAGGZZ010000185.1 GCA_021161765.1 Candidatus Methanophagales archaeon
ATTATAAAGTCGGCACTGATACGGGATACGGATATAGCATTGTATAAGAGAAAAAAGTACACGAGGGTATGCAAGCGGTTTGAAAAAAAATATAACATGAGTTCTGATGAGTTCGTGGATAAACTGGAATCCGGCGAGTTGGATGATTCTGACGACTACTTTGATTGGTTTGCGGCAAAGAAAGGTTTGGATTCTTATACCCCTAAAGCAAGAACCTCTTTTAGGAAGGTCTTATAAAATGAGCAAGAATGCAGGCGTGGGCGAAGGCGGAAGCATAGTACAAAAGGCGCGGATGGCAAACAGCGCTGCGGTTAAACTGGCTAATGCCACAACGGATGAGAAGAACCGGGCACTGCACAGGATCGCAGATCTGGTGGACACGAACCGGGAGCGAATACTTGCGGCTAATGATAAGGACGTTGAAGTTGCGTTGGGCTTAACAAAGGCAGGGAAAATGTCCACATCACTACTCAAAAGGTTGAAATTAGACGGCGCTAAAATAGACGAGATAATAAACAGTGTGCGGGACGTAGCGAAATTGGATGACCCCGTTGGCAAAACCATGTCGGCGATCGAACTGGATACGGGCCTGGAGCTTTTTCAGGTTTCCTGTCCCATCGGTGTTATCGGTGCGATATTCGAATCACGACCTGACGTTCTGGTTCAGATTTCCTCGTTGTGTTTGAAAACGGGCAATGCCGTAATGCTAAAAGGCGGCTCAGAAGCACAGAATTCGAACGAGGTGCTATTTAAGGTGGTTTCGGAAGCCGCATCAGCGATAGATGGAATACCCGATGGCTGGATTCAACTGCTGGAAACGCGAGAAGAGGTAAATGAAATGTTAAAACTGAATGAATACATAGACCTTTTGGTGCCACGTGGCAGCGAACAATTTGTGAAGTATATCCAAAATAACACTAATATAATGGTCTTAGGGCATTCGGAGGGTGTGTGTCACGTTTATGTTGACCGAGATGCGGACCTGAATATGGCAGAAGACGTATGCTACGATGCCAAGGTTCAGTACCCTGCGGTATGCAATGCTGCCGAGACGCTGCTTGTTGATTCTGCAATTGCAAGCGAATTTCTACCGAGAATGGTTGAGCGGTATCTTAAAGCAGGAGTTGAGGTCAGGGGATGCGCAAAAACGCTAAATGTTTTAGCTACCGATAAATATAAAGTGGAACAAATAAAGCAAGCGTCAGAAGAAGACTGGCATACCGAGTATAACGATTTAATCATTTCAATCAAAGTAGTTGATGGCGTGGAAGAGGCTATTGAGCACATCAATCGCTACGGTTCGGGGCATACGGATGCAATTATTACCGCGAATGAAGAAACAGCGTTAAAATTTATGCGGTTTGTAGATTCATCTTCGGTGATGCATAATGCGTCAACACGGTTCAGCGACGGATTCAGGTATGGCAAAGGTGCTGAGGTCGGCATAAGCACGAATAAAGTGCATGCACGCGGTCCTGTCGGATTAGAGGGGTTAGTTATCTATAAGTATCTAATTGTCGGTAAGGGGCACGTAGTGGCTCCGTACACCGGTTCTCATGCGAGACCATTTACGCATAAGCCCCTGTCAAAACAGTTTTCCCTTTAAGAAATTTATTGAGACGTTTGAGCAGTACGGGGTAAACAAAAAATGATGAAAAAGGGGGTGTTGTGGAAAAATGTATAAAAAAAATTTGGTGGAAATGGAAATACCAACAGAAGAAGTCGAAAATGTATTTGTTAAAGCAGAAGGAGGTAATATTATATGATGAGCAAGAAAGACATCCTTGCGATGAGTTTTGCGGTGGTATCTCTGCTGCTGCTTGTTACCGCTTCGGCATTGGCTACCGGGGAACCGGCCGTTATGATCAGCGACTACAGCGTGGAGCCCAAAGTGTTGATGCCCGGCGACACGGGCACTATTACCGTTACGATAGAAAATATGGACACTCAGTCCTCAGAGACCAAGACAACGACTACTACAACCCTGAGTACCACCTCTTCTACTACAACGGCATCAACGATAAGTGCAGAAATAGACTGCATACGACTGAGCAGCGGAACCCGAGACATAGAATGGCGGAGTGAAGGTTCCAAACGCACCGAATACTACAATGTGGGCCCCTTAGGACCTGGCAAAAGCATGACTATTCCTATACCGATAAAAGCTGCTGCCTATGCCCATGACGGCACTTATTTCCCTGAAGTGTACATAGAAGTGGACAATGGAAAAAACGTACGGCATCCTGTGCCTGTGAAAGTAGACAGCAGCAGTGTAGAAATACTCGAGAAGGACATACCTTCAGAGATTTCGCTCAGCGAGTCAAAGCAGATAGCAATAGTGGTGGCGAATAACAGACCAAATTCAGTGAGAGGTGTGGATGTGCGCGTGAAATCGGAAAGCGAGGGATTAAAATTCACGCCAGAGCGAATATTCGTAGGTGATTTAGAAGCGTATGAAAAAAAGGAGGTGAATTTCACGCTACAAACTTTAGGAAAGTTTGATCAAAATAGAGAGTTCTCTTTTGAGGTCGCATACAAAAATGGTGATAATGTACATCACAACGAACTCAAATCGTCTGTTTTAGTAAAGAGCATCGCAGATGTGCGGCTTATCCTGGTGAATGCGCCTGAATTTGTTTTTGAGGGAGACATTGCAAGGATAGACTTTGACGTAGCCAATGGAATGGTGAAGGATATTAAAGCGGTATCCGTGGTGCCCGCGATAGAAGGGCTCAGAATACTGCCTTCTGAATATTTCATCGGGGACATGGAAGTAGGGGACGTCTTTTCCGCTTCTTTTGATGTTTATACCAGCGATTTGAGTGCCGGGGATATCAAAATACCTTTCACAGTGGTGTTCAAAGATGTTGACACGGACAAGCAATACGAAATGCAAGGTTACGAGGTGCATGTAGAGGTACGAGAACCGCAGCAGAGTGAGTTACCGAATCAGATGCTATTTGGTACACTGCTGGTCATTCTTGTCCTTGTCGTGCTGGCTGTCTGGGTGAGAGTGAAGCGAAAGCGGGGAAGACAAAAGAGGGAATATAGTCATTCCGAAAATGATTAACCACAAGATTACACATCGTGGGCTCGGCCCACGTCCCCGAAAACCCTGAAAGGGTTTATTTCACGAGAAAAAGAATATTATTATATTAGCTCCTTTATACCCCGGTAATCCCAAGTTCTTGTGTTAATCTTGTGAAATCTCGTGGTTTTTAAAATTTCATTTTCAAGAAGCATCGTTTGTTTCGGGTTCCCCTTCCGCCTTTTGCAATGCCGCACTGCTCGCCGCCTCGTATGCTTTTGACAGCAAAGAAGTGAGATTGACTTTACCAACGTAGAAAGGAGACTCGCCCAGTCGTTTAAGAATCGCATTCTCTACCTCTGGCGGAGCAGGATTGACGGAAAAGGAATCCAGTGCATCACCCGCTTGCCAGAACGAATCCAGACATTCCTCGAGTGGTTTGACTTTCTCACCCGTGCGGGAAACATCGCTCTCCGTTATCGCTTCACTTTCTTCTTCCACACTCGTAGCAGCGGCACGTTTTTCACGCAGCGCATCAATAATCTCGTTCTTTGTTCGACCACGGAGTTTAAAGATAAGAAACGGGTCTTCGTCAAACCGCTCTGCGAGAAGATAATAAACCGCAGCGATATGTTTACAGGGATTAGCCCAATCGGGGCACGAGCACTCGGTTTCGAGTTCTTTACGGGCTCCAGGAAAAAGAGATATGCCGGCTTCGCTGAACGCATCCTCAATGTCAAGTGGCATTTCGCCTGAAAGCAACTTAGCCGCGAATATCGCTTTCGATGCCATTGCATCCGTTACTTTGTCCCATTCAGGTTCAGAAATCGGATTCAGTTGAATGCTGACCGCGTATGGTTTTGCTCGTGTGCCCTGAACCTTGGCAGCGACAAAACCTTTCTGGACGTCAATTGAGATTACCTGCCCTTTGCGTGCATAAGAGCGACCTCGGGTCAGTCTTGCACCCATGTCGAATGATTCGAGCACGTCAATCCAGCGTTTTGACCACCACGTCTCGCCAATTGCTCCTCGTTTGCTCTTTGCTTTTATGCCGTCTTTTACTTCTTTCGGCTTCGCAGGTTTGTAATAGCCCCAGTAGCTTCCCCAGGTCATTTTTGTTTATATAAATTGGATGTGTATTATATCAATGTTGCAATTTGACTGAACAAATCCAAATTCCTTGCTCCTTTCTGAAACTTTGCCGGGATAAAAATCTTCTTTTTTATACGGGCTTGTTTTCTCAACTTCACCGGACTTTTTTCCTTTATTTTGCGAATAAAGTGGTTATAGGGGAAAGGTGTTGCTCGGCGAGGTGGCGGAGGCGGCGGAAGAAATCATCAGGGAAAACTGCAAAGAGCTCGATATTGAGGTTATAGACATGGCTGTGGGTGTAGGGCATGGATGGGAAGTGGTGGAGAAG
>JAGGZZ010000110.1 GCA_021161765.1 Candidatus Methanophagales archaeon
ATAACGCCGAGAGAACAGGTGCAGAGATGCTATGATGCGGCGAAAAGGCATCTGAAAAATGTGAATATAGGTAATAAGCAATTGCTTGGGCTATAAAAACCTGATGCTAACGAAGGTGGAATATGACAAGAAAACAGAAAATAAATTATAAAAATAAATTATAGGCACAGATTAACGCTCGTGGGCTCTGCCCACATCACCGCAAGCCCTGAAAGGGCTTAATTAACACAGACAGATGATAAGAATCAGCACGGTTAAACTAAAACAAATCTGTGTAAATCAGTGTAAATCTGTGTCCTTAAATAGAAGGAAGCTATACTTTATATACGATAAATGAAAGCGGTAATTTTAGCGGCAGGCGAAGGGAAACGGATGCGACCTCTTACCTATGAGAAGCCGAAAGTAATGCTTCCCGTAGCGGGAAAGCCATTGGTCGAGCATTTATTGGGGGAAGTGAAAGAAGCAGGGATTAATGAGTTTATATTTGTCGTTGGATACCACGATGAAACCATTCGCGATTACTTCGGGAAAGGAGAACGGTGGGGTGTTGATATTCAGTACGTAACGCAAAAAACGCAGCTTGGCACTGCCGATGCGCTACGAAAGGCGGAAGCGCTGGTAGAGGACACAGATAAATTTCTTATGCTGAACGGGGACACAATTGTAAGCGCAGAGGATATCGGAAAAGTCATAACTGACGATGTTAATATTGCACTTGGAGTAATTAAAGTAAAAAATCCGGAAGATTACGGCGTTATTGAAACCGAAGGCGAGAAGATAACAAAAATACACGAAAAGATGAAGGAGCCGCCGTCAAACCTGATAAATGCGGGTGTTTATCTTTTGAATGAATCATCTATTTTCGAGGCATTGTCAAAAACGGCTAAATCAAAAAGAGGCGAGTTTGAACTCACGGATTCTTTACAACTGCTGATAGAAGAAGGCAAGCACATCATCTGGAAGCCCATCGAACACTGGGTAGATGTCAGCCACCCCTGGGATTTACTGGCGGCAAACGAGCTTTTAATGTGCAAAACCCCTTTCGTTTTGCGAAGAAGCGTTTTTGATAAAACTTTTAAAGAAAGCCTTATTATTCAAGAACAAAATGTGAATATAAAAGGTGACGTATCCATCGGAGATAACACCGTGATAAAATCAGGTTCATACATAGAAGGTCCCGTGGTGATAGGCGAAAACAGTAAAATCGGCCCGAACTGCTATATACGTGCAAATACTTCTATTGGTGATAACTGCCATATCGGAAGTGCAGTTGAGATTAAAAACTCAATTATCATGGACGGGACGAAAATCCCGCACCTCAGCTATGTTGGTGATTCGGTTATCGGATGCCGATGCAATTTAGGCGCGGGGACGAAAATAGCGAATCTCCGGTTTGATGATGCTCCTGTAAAAACAAAATTTGGGCTGGATACCGGGAGAAGAAAGTTTGGTGCAATCATAAGCGACGGCGTGAAAACGGGAATAAACGCAAGTATTGATACAGGCACGGTTATCGGAAACAACACGCTTATCGGACCTGGTGCTTTTGCTACAGGCTATATAGAAAAGAACTCGAGGATATTTTAGGTGTGAGGTATGAGGTGTTAGGTGTGAGGGAATACCTCCCTAAAACCTGAAATCTTGATGAAGGGGGGAAACAAGAAGAATGGCGTTTAGACAGGCGGTTGTGCTTGCTGCAGGTGAAGGAGAAAGGCTGAGACCGTTTACGGCATCGAAGCCGAAAGTGATGATAAAGATAGCGAACAAGCCGATTCTGCAGTACGTGGTTGAGGCATTGGAGAGAAACGGAATAAGGCGGATTTTGTTCGTCGTGGGCTACAAAAAAGAGAAAATAATGGATTATTTTGAAGACGGGAAAGAGTTAGGCGTGGAGATAGATTATGTGGTTCAGAAACATCTGCTTGGAACTGGAGATGCGCTGAAGCAGGCAGAAGGTAAAACCGACGACCGATTTCTCGTTTTGTCTGGCGATAACGTAATTGAAGCGGATACTATTTCCGATTCTGAGCTGCTGAATGCGGGAGAGACCGAAACGGCGATATTGATAAAACCGCAGCAGCAGGACGTGAGCAAACATGGTGTTGTAACCATGGAGAACGGGATGGTCACGGACATTGTAGAGAAACCCGGTGAAGAAATAAGCAACCTGGTAAATACGGGAATATACGCTTTTCACGATTTGGACATATTCGAGTTTATTGATAGAGACCTGACGTCTGGATTAAGAAGTATGATTCAACAGGGAAAGCCGGTAAAAGCATGTGAAACGCACGGAGCATGGCTGGATGCCGTTTACCCCTGGAACATCCTGGGTTTGAACGACATCGTCCTGAAGGCGAACCCGGCAAAGATAGAAGGGAAAATTGAACGCAGCGTGACAATAGAGGGGCGGGTGTCCGTAGGGAAAAAATCGGTGATAAGAGCGAATTCGTATGTGAAAGGACCCGTCATTATAGGAGATAACTGCGAGATTGGACCCAATGCGTGTATTTTCCCATCCACGAGTATAGGAAATGACGTTACAATTGGCGCATTTACGGAGATTACGAATTCGGTGTTGTCAGATATGGTAAAAATCGGCTCGTTCTCCGCTATTCAGCATTCTATTTTTGACGTGGGCTCGTATGCGGAAGGCGGCTTCATAGCACGGAGCGAAGACGCGGATATACAAATCGGCGGTGAGTACCACCGCGTGAAAGTTGGAGCAATAGTCGGTGAAAACTGCGAGATAGGCAGCAACGTAATCGCGTATCCTGGGACGATAATAGGAAATCGTTGTAAGATAAAATCAATGAAGGAGCTAAATGGGAAAATACCGGACGGAAGCTGGGTGGTGTAAAAAGAGCCACTAGCCACTTAGGCACTAGCCACTAGGGGTTGGGCTAAATACCCCCTGTCCCCAGTGGCCAGTTCCCAGTCCCTAGTGGCTATTCGCTATTGGCTATACACTAATAAAAAATGTGCGGAATTGTAGGGTATGTAGGAGAAAGGGATGCGCTGCCAATCATTCTGCAATCGCTGAAAAGGATTGAATATCGCGGGTATGATTCGGCAGGAGTTGCATGCATAACGGATAATGGAATTGAGGTGTACAAGGATAAAGGGAAAGTGGATGACGTTATAGAAAAGATAACCAACTCGAAGAGCATTTCAGCGAACAGTGGAATAGGTCATTGCCGCTGGGCGACACACGGAGCGCCATCAAAAACGAATGCACATCCACATCTCGATGGCGAAGGCGAGATTGCCGTGGTACATAACGGGATAATCGAGAACTACCTATCGCTAAAAGAGGAGCTATTGAGCCAGGGATGCACGTTCGTATCAGAAACCGATACAGAAGTTATACCGCACCTGATCAACCGGGGTTTAAAAAATTCGGTAAACGTAGAATGGGAACTAAAAGAAGCGGTAAAGGAAGCTTTATCCCGTTTGACCGGGTCTTATGCGATAATCGTTGCAGCAAAGGGTTTTGACGGTTTAGTAGCAGCGAGGAAGGAATCGCCACTTATTATAGGCGTTGGCGACCGTGAAAACTTCATCGCTTCTGACGTGCCCGCCGTGCTTGAGCAAACGACCAGGGTAATCTATCTGGATGAGGGCGACCTCGCGGTTGTGAAGAACGATTCGGTGTACATAGAAAACGGAGGTGCCGAAGTAACGAGAGCAGAACGATTAATCCCGTGGACGATAGAGGACGCCGAGAAAGGAGGATACGAACACTTCATGCTGAAGGAAATCCATGAGGAGCCGAAGGCAATTACGGATACGCTCCGGGGTTACGTAACCGGGGATGAGATAACGCTGGGGATTGATTTAGGAATTGAAGGAGATACGAAAGTCAAAAGTATCTTGATGCTTGCATGCGGCACGTCCTACTATGCCGCGCTGTGCGGCAAACACATAATAGAGACCTTAGCAAAAGTTCCCGTTCAACTTGAACTTGCATCGGAATTCAATTACTCGGATTTCGTGCTGGACGGAGCGAATGTAGTGGCAATGGCAATTACACAATCCGGAGAGACCGCGGATACCTTGATGGCACTGAAAAAAGCGAAGCGATACGGGTGTAAAACGGTAGCGATAACAAACGTCGTTGGCAGTTCGGCAACGAGAATTGCCGATGAGGCAATATATACGGGGGCAGGTCCGGAGATAGGCGTTGCCGCGACAAAAAGTTTTGTAGCGCAGCTGGTCATTTTTTATCTGCTGGGGTTACAAAAGCCCCTTGTTGCGAAATTACCCGATGCGGCGTTTTTGGAATATCTCGAAGAACTGAGGAGAATGCCGCAAATCGCTCGGCTAGTGCTTGACGAAGCAAATGGAGACATACAAAAGCATGCACGGTATCTTTCAAAATATGACCATGCGTTCTTCGTGGGACGCGGTGTGAACCTGCCTATTGCTATGGAGGGCGCATTAAAACTGAAAGAGATTTCGTACATACATGCAGAGGGTTATGCAGCGGGGGAACTCAAACATGGACCTTTTGCACTGCTTACTGAGGATACGCCCGTAGTTGCGATACTAACGCATCAAGCTTCGCAGAACATTTACGAGAAGATGCTGGGAAACGTGAAGGAGATAAAGGCAAGAGGGGCACCGGTGATTGCAATAGCCGAGGAAGGAGATGAGGAGGTGGAGAAGTACGTGGATGCCGTGATACGAGTTCCAAGGACAGGCGCAATATTCTCCCCCATTCCCAATACGGTCGCTCTTCACTTGCTCGCTTACTGGACGGCAAAGGAGCGAGGAGGATGTGAGATAGATAAGCCAAGGAATCTGGCAAAGAGTGTGACGGTGGAGTAGGAAAAATAAAAACCATCAAATAAATTAGGGACGCAGATTAACGCAGATGATAAAAATCAAACTAAAAAATTAAGGAGTTGTATATTATAGATTACATATCACAAATTACATACAAGGAGGAGATAGAGGAAGGGTGTATAGAAATATCAAGGCTAATATTTATTTACCGCCGAGAGCACGGAGAGCGCTGAGATGACGAAAAAAGATGATAAGCAACTTCCTGACTCTTTGCGAGCTCCGCGGTAAACAAGTATCAAAATTGATCTCGGCACGGTCGAAAACCTTTTGCCCTTAGCCATTTGCCTTTCTCCCTTTTCCTAAGGATAACATGAAAATCTCAATAATAGGAAGCGGATTTGTTGGCACAGCACTTGGAAGAGGGCTTGCAGAACTCGGTAACGAAGTGATTTTCTACGACGTGGTTGACAAAAACCTGCTAAATTATGATTTACAGGAATAAATATTAAATCGAAACCAAATTTAGATATGCAGACATTCATGAATTTTATCCTTCAAACCTTTTTAGCCACCACAGTAATAAAAACAGGACCCCTTATGTCTATTTTCTTCTTCTTTGATGTGACGTACCGCATCGCCATCTCGTCTATCTTTATGTTTATGTCCATCCCGCCTCGCACTATCTTCGCCTTCACTTCGCACGAGTTATTATCTATTTCTCCTCTTTCTGCTGCTTCTTCTATCCGGTGTGCGGCAAAAGCGGCAAGAGCATCTACAAACCGTATCCCCGTTGGCACGCCCTCTTCAAACACCGATTCCCATTTCTTATCTCGTGGTATTGCCGATAGCGACCCTTCGTGCACTACCACTTCGTTCAAATACGCGGGACCGCACAGAAGCGTGTTCTCCTCCGGCTCGGTCACCCATACCTCTATATCTGTTCCGAATAAAGAGCCGCGATATGCGAGGAACTCACAGGGCGAGGGCTCGTTCCCTTTCTCTTCACACAGCCGAACGATATTCTTTGCAATTTCGTCTCCTTCTGCCGTTCTCGGTGTCGCTTCCATGCTTATCATACCCGCTATTTCCAGGTCGCTCAATTCCCATGGTGCATAGAATTGCGGGAATGCTAACGCCCGCACGTCTTTTGAATCGTGCAGTATCATCGCTAATCGCTCTACACCTAATCCAAGGTTCACTACGGGATACGGAATATCATATTGCGCCAGCGCAGTGGGAGAATAAACCCCAAAAGTAGCTACTTCTACCCAGTCTATTTGAGGATGATATGCAAAAACCTCTATTTGTGTACCGGGCATGTAATATTTCGACCGCTTCTCATCCTCACGGAATCGCAGTTTCTCGAACCCGAATTGCGAAAGCAGTCCCGTTGTGATGCTCTTACCTTCTTCTATGCTTACGTCATCACTGCAGAACACACAGGATGCGGAATGGTAATTACGCAGTCGTATTTCATCCTCGCGCTGCTCTCTTCTGAAACATCTGTCCACCGAGAACAGTCGTATCGGCAGCGGTTTCTTATTCACGATTTCCGCGAGCGTCAAGAACCAGCCGGAGGTCATGTGACTACGCAACGTAGCCCGTGAAGAAACAGGAGCGAGGGTTTTTAATTCCGGGAAGACCGCATCAAGCGCTTTTGTTACCTTCATATCCTCCACGCCTACACTTCTCGCAACTTCATATATCAGGTCATCACCGTCTATCTCGCCCTTTTTATATCGGTGCAGCGTATTCTTGAGCGCCGTCATTTCGTCTTTCGAGAGGTCCTTATCAAAGAAGGAGTTCATTTGCTTCACCCTGCCTTCTGAAATGCCAATGTCCGGACGAGGCAGTCCCGCGAGATAATAGCAGCGGTCTAACACCGCAAGCGCTTCTTTTCCAAATTGTTTCTTCACTTCTTCCTCTTCTATTATCACGGGATTCATGACTTCCTCAAACCCGAGCCGCAGATACGCTTCTCGCAGCTTCTGGATGGTTTCAAACACGGGATGGGGCTTTCCATAGCTCAACCCGCGCACCGACCTCGGGTATTTTTCATTGAGGCTTCTCTCACTTAAATACCTCGTGCCCGCCATCCAGGCGGCTTCAAAATCCTTGCTCGTTTCTTCTCGCATCTGTTTGGGGTCGAATTTCATCTCTTGCTCCTTCCTTCTATTTCATCTATTTCTTTAACTTATCTTCACATTATTTTATAAATGTGCATATCATAACAAATGATCATGTCGTTCACTTTTGCGGTAGCGTTGGAAAGCATCTGCGTGATATTAATGGCGACGATTCCGTTTGGAGAACTCCGTACGTCCATACCATTTGCAATGGGGATTTACAAAATGGGCGTCTTACAAGCTTTTGCCCTCTCGGTAATGGGGAATATGCTGCCCGTAATCCCTTTGCTTCTTTTTCTCGACCCTGTTTCAAATTGGCTGCGAAAATACAGCATCTTCGATAGATTCTTCAGATGGCTATTCGCGAGAACAAGGAGATATGACGACAGAATGCAGAAATACGGCTCTCTGGGGCTGATACCTTTTGTTGCTATTCCACTTCCCATAACAGGAGCATGGACGGCGTGTGCAGCCGCTTTTGTGTTTGGCATTCGCAGCCGATACGCGTTTGCTGCTATTTTCGCAGGTGTGGTAATGGCGGGGATAATAGTTACGCTGTCGTGCATGGGTGGTCCGAAGGCATACCTTGCCTTGATTGAATTTATCAACTTTTAACGTGTTTGGTTCGTGATAACGCTGTATATTTGTTGCCTTATATCCGAACAATGTGAAACCGAAAACTAACTAAACCGCTAACCCGCTAACCCGCCAAACCGCTTACTTCCTCTCCACATACCGCCCTCGTTGTTCTATCTCCTTTACCCTTCTCAACACCTGTGAAGCATCCGGAAATGTTCTTTTGTAGCCCTCTATAAATGACTCTTTCAATCGTTCATACGATTCATGCGTGCCACAAAGGCTTTGGAAAAACACGTGCACGTCCACACCCCGTGCTTCCGTGCTCGACTCGATAAAGGATAACCCGAAATCTATAAAATAAATGACGTTATCTCTGCCCACGATAATATTAGAAGTAGTTAAATCGCTATGAATTATGCCGTTTTTGTGCAAGACGCCAACAAACTCGCCTATTCTCTCGCTTATACCCTCGTCAATCACCTCTCTCGCTAAATCGCCTTCTATTCTTTCCATCACGAGTTCGTAATCGTTAATATCAAAAATAATAGGCGTGGATACGCCTTTTCTTCTCGCTTCCGATATCAGTTTCGCTTCGCTTTTTGTTCGCTCTCTCCTTATCCGCTCGTCTATCTCTTTTACGCGGTATCGCTTCTGTACCCGCCTCTTATACACGAGGTCGCCCTTTATTTCAACTATCGCTTCAGCGCATTGTATCATCAGATCAAAGCGTGATGACCTTCTTCGCCTTGCCTAATTCTTCCAGCAGGTCTTTCAATTCCAGCTTCTGCAGTCCCTCGGGAACATCAAACCTTGGTGGTTTCCCCCCCAGAAGTTTCATCCATGCGTAGCAGGCAAATAGAGGCACGCCTGCGCTGCTTGCCATTTTTATCAGCTCAAATGGGTCCGAAGGAACACCCATTTCCGCTGCATTTTTCTCTATATCTTCCGCATAGCCTTCCAATCCCGGGTCATACCTGTATTTCTTATCCACCAGCGCCGCCAATCCCTCTTGCATGAACACCACGCTTATATCCTCCCCTATCTTCTTCATATTTGCAGCGACGATAAGAGAACTCAAATAGGAGTTTATCGTCCCTTCCTTACATATTACTATTGTTTCCGGCATTTTTCATCACCACTAAGATGAGCGTTTTATTGCTTTATAAAGTTGTCGATATTTTCGGCTTCATCCCAAAAGTCAATGTAGAGCACTCTTTTAATGTTATACGCCAGCACTTTTAACGTGATACTCGTCCATCCATTCAACGGGATTGTCCGAATATGCCTCGAGCGATATTTGCCATGCTGGATATCCCTTTGCCTTCGCCTTCGCCTTAGCCGTAGCATTTGCCTTGAAACAGAGGAATGGCTTTCCCCCCTTGTCCGCTACCGCCTGGCAGTTAACGCGAGAGGAATACGCTTTATCTCCCGTGGCCTTGTGAATACGGGGTAAATCTCTGATCAGCCGTTTGAATTCCTTGGCATCCGCACCTTTCCAATCCGTTATCGTTTGACCTGAGGTATGCTTCTATACCATCGTATGTCCGGCAAAAGGATACCTTCATGAAAACACAGACGGCGACGATTCGTGGATCCCAGCATG
>JAGGZZ010000224.1 GCA_021161765.1 Candidatus Methanophagales archaeon
GACTTGAGACTGTGGTGGAAGCCATAACAGTATTGAAGAACAGAGGTATCAATCCAGAGGTTCTGAATATCTGCTTGAACAAAGGCAAGGATTTAGGCGGCAAAACCGCTCTTGCACCTTCTTATCCCGTATTCCTGATATATGGAGATAAAGAAAAATAAATCGTTGACACTGATTAACGCAGATTAACACAGATGAAAAGATTAATGTCTTTAAAAAATGGCCTAGCCACCAAAAGAAAAAATCTGTGTAAATCCATGTAAATCTGCGTCTTAAATAGAGGAAAATTATACGTTATGTACAACGAGAAATGAAGCTCAGCAAGCTGTATGGAATAGGCGTGGGACCGGGCGACCCGGAACTGCTCACAATTAAAGCGTATAAAATACTCAAAGAAGTGGATATGGTGGTTACTCCGCGGTCAAGTGAGGATAAAAGGAGTCGTGCTTTGCTCACGATTGAAGGAATTATAAACGAGAGAAAGAACAAGCCAATTGTTGTTGAACCCGTATTCCCAATGACGAAAGACCAGGCGAAATTGACCTTCTATTGGGAAAAGGCGCGGGAAGAGGTGTTGAAAAACATGAAGGGGTGTGAAACAGTCGCATTCATCACGCTGGGTGACCCCAGCCTGTATTCCACGTTCTACCGGTTCCTGGAGATTTTCAAAGACGTCGTGGATGAGGTAGAAGTAGTACCGGGGGTAACATCCTTCTCAGCTTGCTCTTCTATTGCTAAAGCCCCTATTGCAGAAGGAAATGAAATCGTTTCCATTGTCCCCGACGTAAAAGGGAACGCAAATGCGGTGCAGATAATTCAAAACGCCGATTCCTTGATATTCCTCAAGCCGAAAAATATGGACGAGATAAAAACGATGCTGGGCAATAAAAAAGCCATTCTGGGCGTCAAGGTTGGGTTTGAAGACCAAAAAATGATTTTTGGAAAACTCAATGAATTACAACAACCGGGTCATTATCTCTCTACGCTTATCGTGAAGAAAGAGGTTGATACAAAACCAAAACCACGAGATTACACGAGATTAACACAGAATAAAAGTAAAATGAGACAACGAAGGATTGTCAGGGAAAAAAGGAACCCACAACAAATCTCGTGAAAATCTGTGTAATCTGGTGGTTATGAAAATGAAACCGAAAGTAGTTTTTGTTGGCGCAGGACCGGGCGACCCCGAATTGCTCACGCTGAGGGGGAAGCGAGAGATAGAAAGTGCGGACGTGATAATATACGCGGGTTCGCTCGTCCACAGAGACATTTTAAAATATGCGAGGAGCGATGCGATACAGATAGATAGCTATGGTAAGACCCGGGAAGATTTATTCGCACTGTACAAGAAGTTTGCAGTTGAGGGAAAGAGAATAGTGCGGCTTCATACCGGCGACTTGAGTTTCTATTCTGCTATTCTGGAACAGATGGAATACCTTGAGTCAATTGATATAGATTTTGAACTTGTTCCCGGAGTTACGGCGTTCTCTGCCGCATCAGCATCATTAAAACGCGAACTCACTTCGCCTGGCATATCGCAAACGCTGATAATCACAAAACCATTTGGGAAGACCGGCAAGCCCGCAGAGGAAAGCATAGCGGAACTTTCAAAGCACGGTGCGACAATGGTCATCTTTCTCGGCGTGCATCTCATTGACGATGTCGTTTCCGAGCTAAGGGTCGGCTATCCCCCTGAGACACACGTAGCAGTGGTTCATAAAGCATCATGGGCAGAAGAGCGGATAATAAGGGGTACTTTAGATGATATTGCCGTGAAGGTGAAGAAAGAGGATATAACGAGTCAATCGGTGATAATAGTGGGGGACGTGCTTAATAAGTCGGGCGTTTCAATATTGTATTCTGGAGGTAAAAACCACGAGATTACACAAGATTAACACAGAGGGAAAGGGAAAATAATGAATAAAAAATCTTGTGGAAATCTGTGTAATCTTGTGGTTAATAAAAGGAGCTAAGCTATGATTGCTATCTTCTCACTTGCTCAGGAATCCGTTGCAATTGCCGAAAAGGTGAAACGTGTGCTGTTAGCCGAAGGATTCGATGCAGAGCTGATATGCTCCGAATTGATTTCTTGCGAAGGCGGTAAGAAAGTAAAAAGCGTTTACCGCGCCATAAAGGAAAGCTTCAAGGAGAAGAGGAATATTGTTGCTATTCTTCCTATGGGTGTGGTGGTGAGGGCAATAGAACCGAAGAAGAAGACCGAAGACCCCTGGGTGGTGTGCATAGACGAGAACGGTAAATGGGTTATACCTGTGCTGAACGGGCATAGAGGAGCGAATAAATTCGCAGAACTCATTGCCGCAGGGATATCGGCACAAGCGGTGATAACAACTTTGGAAGAGTCCCATCCTATATCACCTTAGAATGAACTCATGGACTTCAAGAATTTCTTAGGTCCCATCCTCGCTACTCCCGAATGAATTTTGAGGCATCCCCGTTGTTTAACATGTCTTATCCACTTTAAGTATATTATAAATCAGCCAATCAATAAACTTCTTATTCTTAAAAACTGTGCTATCTAATCCTGCTTTCAAATTTCTATCCCCCATCTATGAGATATAATATAACCTCAAATACATCTATCTTTGCCTCCTCGATAATCTTTGCCCGTTGTGCTAATCGTGTGTTTGAGCTTCTAAGCTCCTCTGATGCTTTTTTCATTATTTTGTTTGCTATTTTAAATTTCGTATCTTTTTGTTTCTCTTCCTTAAAAGCGTCTTCAAAAATAGATAATGCAGTTTCTATGACCTCCTCTTTGCTGATGTTCAGATGTCTTGCGATGTCCTCTAATTTGGTTTTCATCCCATCACTTATCGTTATAGTGCTCATAAATTAGCTTAGAAACAGAGATTGCGAAAGGGTCAGAGATCGATTGGAGCACGCTTTCTAAAATGCTGGATAGGATGGAGCGGTATAGGTTAATTGTAGTAAGAAAAGAAGGGGAAAAGTTATATCGAGTAAATGAGAAGAATAGCCTGGTAAAAGACTTGTTAAATCTGGAAATGGATTTGATTGATGAATATTCTGAGAAGGAGATGGTTATTCCTGTTAAATGAGGCACAGTCTAAAAATCAAGTGATTTATCACCGCCGAGAGCGCAGAGACCACCCCAAGTTTTAAGACTGTTTCAATCATTGCTTAGGTTTTTTGGCAAAACATTCAATTAAAATATGATACATATATTAATCCTCGCCATTAAGGATTCTGCGGGGTGCATAATAAAAGGGGAAAATGAAGAGCAGAGGAGTTTACATCGGAATTGGTTTTCATCTCGGCGTTGAAGCAGTAGAGATAGAGAGAGCGATTTGCAGGTTCTTAGAAGAATTGGGGATAGAACTGGAAGAAGTTAAAGGTTTATGCACAGTAGACTTCAGAAAAACAGAGCAGTTAGAAAAGGTTTCCTCGCTGCTCAAGAAGCCTCTGTTTTCCTTTTCACCCGATGAAATAAATAGTGTGGTGGACGTGCAGTCGAAAAGTGCAGCAATGGATGCGTTTAACATAAAGGGCGTCGCAGAGCCCTGTGCTATCCTGGGTGCGAAGAGGAATAATGGTGGATACAAAACGGTGAAGAGGAAATCGTTTGATAGAAAAATAACGCTGGCGGTGGTGTCTTAAAACTTTTTTGCTTCGCAAAAAAGTTTACTAAAAATGCTTACGCTATTTTTGCTTCGCAAAAAGAAAGGGTTTTAGAAGAAAGGGATAAGTGAACATGATATCGGTGGTGGGAATAGGACCTGGGTCTTTAGATTTGCTTACCGAACGAGCGAGAGCACGGATTTCAAGTGCGGACATCATTATGGGCAATGTACGGTACATCGAGCTGATAAAGGACGTTATTCCCGCGAGTGCCGAGGTGGTAATAGGCAGGATGGGAACTGAGGTAGAACGAGCAAAGAAAGCAGTCGAGCTGGGGCAGTATAAAGACGTCGTCCTTGTCTCGGGGGGGGATGCGGGCATCTATGGCATGGCGGGGCTGGCAATCGAGGTTGCTGCGGATTCGGGTACCAAATTGGAGATAGTCCCCGGTATAACTGCAGCATCATCATCCGCAGCATTACTCGGTGCACCCATATCAAATGATTTCGCAGTTGTCAGTTTGAGCGATTTGTTGGTACCCTGGAGTGAGATAGAGCGGAAACTGGAAGGATTAGCAAAAATGGACATCGCAGTGGTCGTGTATAACCCGAAAAGTAAAAACAGAACGGTGCAATTAGAGAATACACACGGGATTTTTATGCAGTTCCGTGACAGGAAAACAATAGTTGGCATCGTGAGAAATGCAGAACGAGAAGGATGCGAAATCGAGATTACCACTTTAGAAGATTTGCCTGCCTTCTATCACCGTATAGATATGTCAACGACCATTATTATTGGCTGCTCGGGGACAAAAAATCTTGGTGCCCGAATGGTTACACGCAGAGGATATGAGACGAAATACGATTATGAGACAGGAAAAAACGGGAATGCTGACGATATAGCAGCGGGGGGTTATGTAGAGGCGGGAAACCGGGTGTGGGAGCTCAGCAAGGCAATTGTACGTGATATTGTGTCAAAATATCCGGGTTCGTTAAGCGACACCGAAAAACGAGTGGCGGGACGCGTGGTTTTTGCCAATGCTGACCCTTCGTTTCTTGACTTGCTCGTATTCAAACACCATCCGGTTGAGAAGGGGATACAGTGCATAAAAGAGGGTAAAACAATCGTTACGGACATTGAAATGGTGAAAGCAGGTATCAGCAAAAAATACCGGAAAAAGGTGGACTGTTTCGTGAATGCGCCAAAATCAATGGAGATAGCGAAAAGGGAAGGGCTCACGAGAACTGCTGCGGGTATCAGGCTCGCAAAGGAAAAGGGACTCATTCAGGGTAACGTCGTGGTTATTGGGAACGCACCTTCGGCATGCCAGGAGATTTGTGCGCTTGCTGTCGAGGAAGGAGACGCAGGCGTAAAGCCCGCTCTTATCGTTGCCACTCCCGTAGGGTTCGTCAATGCCGCGGAGATGAAGGAGAAGATATTGTCTATGGGTAATATTCCTTGCATTGTGATAAGAGGACCAAGGGGTGGAACCCCTTCGGCAGTGGCGATTATTAACGCGATAATTGAGATTGCGTGTCAGTAATTTGCGATGACTTGGAAGTTACACCAAAGGAAAGAAAAATATTACCCTCGAAACTTTTTATATCTCAACCTTTGACATTTATATTATCTCTCAAAAAAAGATCTGGAGACAAATAAATGCTCTATACCCAACCTTCACAGGTGCTCGCCTGCATCACCGAATTTAGCGGAATAGACGATGCACGAACCTTATATTGCAAATTACTGAACTATGATTATCAAGATTTACCAATACCAATTGAAGATTGGACTAAACCCGCGAAGGAAATTATTATAGACGGAAAAATCATTGCAAGAAAAAGCGATTTTTACATCCTGTATTTTACCATTCGGAAACTGACAAGAACAAACGAAAGGGCGGTATTAAAAGAGATATTAAAACACTTCTCTGACTGTGTAGTTATTTTTTCAAACGAAGAAGAAACCGAATTTCACATAACCAGTCCCAAATATGAGCCTGAATCAAGATACAAATTCGTTATAAGAAGATACGTGGTAGGGAAATATGAGAAATTAAGGACAGCGTCGGAGCGATTATGCCGGACTTATGCGTTAGACACTGATACCCCAACAGAACTAAAAGCGAAACACGATGACGCTTTTAATGTCGAAGCTGTCGCGAAACAATTTTACGAGGAATACCGGGCGATATTAGATGAAATAGAAGAAGAGTTGCAATCTCAGGGAATCGGAGATAAAAAGACTGCAAAAGGTTTTGCACAGCAATTTCTCAATAGGTTGATGTTCCTTTACTTTATTCAGAAGCGCGGGTGGCTGAATAACGATAGACGCTTCATTTGGAGTTTTGTCAAACAATATAAAAGAGCTGGTGGAACACCAAACGGGATTTACAAGGATTGGATAGAACCGCTTTTCTTCTATTCGTTTAATAACAAAAAGATTCCTGATTCATATAACAATCTCCCAGCGGATTTGAGCGAGATTTATAAGAGGATGCCATACTTGAATGG
>JAGGZZ010000250.1 GCA_021161765.1 Candidatus Methanophagales archaeon
GCACAATAAAATATACTCTTTTTGTATTCCCATGTCAGAAAATGGGGGTGGGAATGCATTTATAACATTTTGTCATGATATAAATAACACAAAGTTCACATCCTGGAACTTATATCGGAACAACTCCTCCAGCAAATCCACTGCCGCCTTCCTCACCGCCTCTTCCGAATTATACCTCTGTTTCCAGCCCAGTGCATTCAATTTCGAAGCGTCAAGCAGCATAATGGGCACGTCACCTTTCCACCCTCTTTTACCACCCGTGAATTTGAACTTCGGTTTTTGAGACACCCGCATCTCCTCACATACTATCTCAGCAATTCGTTTCACCGTTGTCATGTCGTCGGTGCCTATATTGAAGATATTCACGCTATTTTTGGCTGCCGGATAATCCTCTACTCCTACTTCTGCCTCTGCATTTACTTTTAAACCCGCCACCATTGCGTCTATGCAATCATCCACGTAAATATACGATTTTGTTTGATTCCCATCGCCTAAGATTTCCAGCTCTTCCTGGTTGTTTCTTATCTTATTTATGAAGTCGTAGATTACGCCGTGCGAAGACCTCCTGCCTATAACGTTCGCAAACCGGTATATCCAGGCACGCATATCAAAAGTATGGCAGTACGCCGCGATTAACGCTTCACAGGCGAGTTTCGACGCGCCATATAACGAAACGGGAATGGTAGGATACTCTTCAGGTGTGGGTAGTTTATCTGCATCGCCGTAAACGGTGGATGTGGACGTAAAAATCATTCTGCGCACATTGTTTTTCCTCATTGCTTCCAGCACGTTGTAGGTTGCAATGACGTTCTGCTCCAGATGAACTCTTGTATCTGCTGCACCTATTCGCACTTCCGGATTGGCAGCAAGATGCCAAACCTCTTCTACACCGTCAAAAAACGGGCTTATATCATCATGCAGGATGTCTACTTTATGAAACTGGAAATTTTGTTTACCTACGTGAGGATTTATGAATCTCTCGTCCCCTGCACTTAAGTCATCTAGGACTACTATCTCGTGTCCTGCATCTATCAACCTATCAACGACATGCGAACCTATGAACCCCGCTCCGCCGGTAACAACGATTTTCATAACTCTTTATGCCCTAACTCTAATATCAGATAACGCTTTAAGCTCAGGGTCTGCAAATAAAACAGGTTGGATCAACTCTTCTGGCACATTTAGTGAAATCTCTTTTGTCCTTCCATGTTTACCTCTGCTCATAATCACTGCGTTTATCAACCCAAAAATGTCTAATTCCGAGATCAGGTCAATCAAACGCCGCTGCGTTAACACCTCCACACCTAAATGGTCACACAGTCTATGATACATATTATAAACATCACCACTGATGAAAGACCTTTCGTTCTTTTCTCTCATTAGCGTGAGCACACTACTTAATAAAATCTTTTGTTGCAATGGCAATGTTTTTACCACTTCCACTATACTATCTTCTGTCTTTTCACTTGCAATCCTTACATGTTCCTCACTGACCTTTTTGGATTTCGAGCGCTCTGCAATTTCCCCTGATATAAGTAGCAGATCAAGAGCATACTTTGCATCTCCATCTTGTTTTGCTGCGAGAGCAACGCATAGCGGTATCACCGCATCGTCAAGCGCAGAGTAATTGAACGCCATAGCTGCCCTCTCGGTCAGAATATCCTTTAACTGGTCGGCATTATAAGCGGGAAATACTATCTCTTTCATGCCCGACAAAGATTTTACCCGCTGGTCCAGTAGCTCTGAGAAGGTCGGGTTATTCGAGATGCCTATTACGCTTACCCTCGCCTTATTCAGATCGCTGTTTATCCTTAAGAGGTTATACAAGACTTCGTCTTCTTTGGTCACTAACTTGTCCATTTCATCTAATATAACAACTACATATCTATCTTCCGTATCTATCCTTTTCTTAAGCTCTGAATAGACCTCATCTGTTGGCCAACCAAACACTGGAACACGTTTATTGAAAAATCTTGCTAAATAACCAAGTACTCGATGCTGAGTATAGAACAGCTCGCAATTGATGTATATAAGGGGGCAATTACTGGCTTGTGCCATTTCCTCTAATTGTTTGCTTACGTACTTTACCGTAGCGGTCTTCCCTGTTCCGGTCTTACCGTAGATCAGAATATTCGTGGGCGCTTTCTCCTTTAATGCTGTGGATAGTAGATTGGTCAGAGTTGCTATTTGCTCCACTCGATGTGGTAGATTTTCAGGAATATAGGTACTGCGAAGTACCGCCTTATCTGCAAATATTTCCCCCTCTCTTAAATGCTCTTCTGTCATCTTTCACTCCCATTCCATTTCTAAAATTTTCATTTTTCATTGCTGTTGGCTATCGGATAAGCACCCAAGATTTTCAACATTGCTACTTTGCTCTCCACGCCTTTTAATGTCTCTTTTACCTTCTCCTCTTCTATGTGGCCTTCGCAATCTATATGAAACATGTAATCGCCTAATGCACGCTTAGAGGGCCGTGACTCTATTTTCGTAAGGTTTATTCCTCGCTGAGCGAATTCGCCTAAGACATCGTATAACGCACCGGGGTAGTCCTTCAAATATATCAATACAGACGTCTTGTCCCTTCCTGTGGGTGCGGTTTTGATACCAGAAGCAGAAGCAGAAAGCACGACAAATCTCGTAACGCTATCCTTATAAGCGCCCTCGGGGCTTGCGGGCTTACGGGGCAGAGCACCACTCTGTATGTTCTCTTCCAATATATTGAGACCATATTTCTGCGCTGCCGCTTTAGACGCTAATGCCGCTATCTCTTCAGATTGCGAAGCCAATTTTGCTGCGCTTGCCGTGCTGTCCACGGAGTTCACCTCCACTCCCTTCAATTGTTCCCTTATGAACTGCTTACACTGTGCTAATGCATGAGGATGTGAAACCACCTTTTTGATCAAACTTTTTTTAAACGTTTGAGCGAGCAGGCAAATATTTATCGGCACTAAAACCTCCCCGACTATCTGTATCTCTTCCCTATTCTCACTCGAAAGCACGTCTAACGTCTCTCCTACTGAACCTTCCAATGAATTTTCAATAGGAACTATCCCGTAATCTACTTCTTTTCGTAATAAACTCTCCGAGACGTCAAATATCGTTTCGTAATATTTCATCTCGACAAAACTCTCATTTTTACCTTTTAGCCACAACTCTGCTGCGTCTTCCGAAAAAGTCCCCGCGGGACCCAATATACCTATTTTCATTTACACGTACGACGGTATTTTTTCCTTTTGTTTTTGTTGTAGATAAAATATAACCACCTTCTATTTAAGATACGGATTTACGCGGATTTATAGTCACTCCAATAATAAATTGCAAATGATGAACCACGAGACTTCACGAGATTAACCCCCACACTTTTTCTTTTTTACAAAAAGAAAACCTGTGCTAAAAGAAAAAACAAAAAAAGTTTATAAATAATCTCGTGTAAATCTGTGTAATCTTGTGGTTAAATTCTTTTCCATGCGTAGAAGAACCTTTGTAACGCAGTGACATTACAGAGAACGGCAAAGATAACTATTGTCCAGCCAAGGAAAGAGAGACTTAGTAATCCTGATGCAGGGATAGAGTAGGGATAAATCAGGTCGAGTAAAGTTGCTACTATTATTATCAGAAGGCGGTCTGCTCTGCCAATCAAACCGCCATACACCCTGCTCAGGCCCACTGCCTGTGCCTGCGTGCCCATATAAGAAGAAAGCAAAACGCCAATGATTGCGATTACGCCGATTTCCCATCTTGGATGCACATAGCCGCCGAGGATAATGCCCACGATAATGAACACGTCCGAGTATCGGTCGAGCACGTGGTCGAGGAAATCGCCCTTTTTGCTTGCATTCCCTATTTCACGTGCTAAAACGCCGTCTATACCATCCAAAAATGCACTCAGACAGACGAAAACGCCTGCAAGCAGCAGAATAGGATTGAACGGCAGGTGAGGGGCGTTACCCGCGAAGAAGAAAAACAGACCCGCAAGCACGGCAAAAACGAGCGAGGCAACAGACAATAAATTCGGCGAGATACCTACGACAGCGAGAAGTTTCGCTATCTTTCTTACCAATACGCAATTATCTACGTGGTCACGCAATAGCGAATCAAGAGCCATTTTAGTTACTCAATATCATTTAAAACTTATAACGTTTCATTACGTCTGCTTATCCTTAATTTTTACCGCAGAGCACACGGAGAACGCAGAGCCATCAGAAAAGTCAGCAAGGATTGAAACCGTCTTAAAACTCTGTGTACTCTGCGCTCTCCGCGGTGGATAAATCACTATATTTTTAGACAGTGCCTTATAAAGTATAGGTATTATGAAAGAATATCTACTGGGAAACGCTGCAATTGCACGAGGTATCCTCGAAGCGGGCGCGGGTGTTGTTACCAGCTATCCCGGGACTCCGGCATCCGAGATTGTGGAGAGTTTGGCACCCGTCAGCAAGGAATATAACCTTCATATAGAATGGTCGGTAAACGAGAGAGTTGCATTAGAAGTTGCTATTGGAGCATCATGGACAGGAGTAAGGTCTGCTGCCGTTATGAAACACGTGGGCTTGAACGTTGCTGCGGACCCGTTTATGACGCTGGCATACACGGGTGTGAAGGGAGGGCTGGTGGTAATCAGCTCCGATGACCCTTTCTGCCACTCCTCGCAGAACGAGCAGGATTCGAGGCGGTATGCCCAATTTGCCTGTATTTCCTGTTTGGACCCCGCAGACCCACAGGAGGCAAAGGATATGACCGTCTACGCCTTCGAACTCTCGGAGGAGCTGGAGTTGCCCTTCCTTCTCAGACCCACCACACGTGTCTCTCATGCCCGAGCCGATGTGAACGTGGGTAGAGGTAAAACAAAAAAAAGTCCGACAAGCCATGCGTTCGTGAAGGATCCCGCCCGGTGGGTTGCCCTTCCGGCACACGCCCGAACACGCCATCCCATACTTCTTGATAAACAGAATGCGATTAAGACAGCTTTAAAAAAATCACCATGGAATCAACATTTACTTGTGTTGAAGGGCGGCGATACAGATACAGGGGTCATTGCATCAGGGATTTCAGGGCTTTATGCTGAGGAAGCGATAGAACAGTTGGAATCGGACGTTTCCATCCTGCGGATTGGCACGTTCCCACCACCCGACGATTTATGTGCCGAGTCCATCAAGCATGTCAGCAAGGTGCTGATAGTCGAGGAGCTGGAGCCTGTGCTGGAAGAATACGTGGAGCGAGCAGCGAGAGAGCACAATCCAGAACTGGAAATTTTAGGTAAAAATACCGGGCATATCCCGCGGGATGGTGAACTGGATTCCCTTATCGCCCGAAATGCCATTGCTGATATGCTCGGACTTGGACTCACACACACGATGGAAGAACCGCAATCAATGACAGAGGCAGATGAAATCCTGCCGCCTCGACCACCTGCGCTATGTCCGGGCTGCAGCCACCGAGCAGCATACTATGCAATGAAACAGGTCTTTGGGGCGGATGCGATATTCCCCAGTGATATAGGATGTTACACGCTGGCGGTGGACATGGGAACCGTAGATACGTGCCTCTGTATGGGCGCCAGCATAAACCTCGCCAGCGGAATCCGGTTTGGAGGCGAAGACCGGGATATATGTTGTAGTATTGGTGACTCGACTTTTCTGCATAACGGTATGCCGGGATTGCTCAACGCCGTTTACAATAATGCAAAAATAACCGTTACTATACTGGATAATTTAACCACTGCAATGACTGGACATCAACCTCATCCCGGGACAGGCGTAACGGCAACCGGCGATAAGACAAAATCAGTGTCAATTGAAGCTCTCGCTAAAGCACTGGGAGCAGATTTTGTCGAGACCGTAGACCCCTACGACCTCAATGCGACACTCGAGACGTTCAGAAAGGCAAAGGAGTGCCAGGAGGGGCTATCGGTGGTTATAGCAAAGCAGGCGTGTATAACCAACGCTAGAAGGGCAGGCGTAAGACGAAAACCATTCAGGGTTAATGATAACTGCATTGGATGTGGGGAATGTGTAGACTTTGGCTGCCCAGCAATTGAATTCCATGAGGACCGTGCTCGAATTAACGCGCTCTGCACGGGATGCGGCGTCTGTGCCCAGATATGTCCCAGCGAAGCCATTGAGGAGGTGGTCAACGTCAAATGAGAACATCAAAGTGCTGCGATATCGTTGTGGCGGGCGTTGGTGGTCAGGATGTGATTCTGCTCTCGAAGATGATTGGCAAGGCGGCAGTGAAGGAGGGTTCGCCTGTAAGGGCTGCGGAGACGTATGGAATGGCTCAGCGTGGTGGTAGTGTGATAACCCACATCCGGTTGGGCTGTAAGTTCGGTCCACTGGTGCCTGTCGGAGGTGCGGACATATTGTTAGGTCTCGAGCCTGCTGAAGCTTTGCGGTATGCCCATTACGTATCCAAAGGCGGTATCGCACTTGTAAACACTAATCCGGTACTTCCGAGCACGGTGACCACAGGTCGAGCGAAGTATCCACCGTTAGATGCGATTCTTGCGCCACTGCGAAGAATATGCCGTGACGTCAAAACGCTCGATGCGACAACGCAGGCAGCTAATGCGGGCAATCCACAGGCGATGACCGTCGTGATGCTGGGTGCGCTATCAAAATATATGCCACTGCGGGAAGGGGTGCTAATCGAGTCGCTCCGTGAGTCGGTGCCCGCGAAGTTTCTGGAGGTCAATATGCGTGCTTTTGAACTCGGGAAGAGTGAAATGAAATAGATTCAGTTTTTATATAAGGAGTGGTGGATAAATGGATCTGGAAATATTCGAAAAAATGGAACCATCTCAACTCAAACGCTACATAGAATTCTTACTCTGGCACTACCGAGTCGTAGATGCATTTTGGTTTATTTATGTAGAAGAAAGGTTTGGACGAGACGTTGCCGAAGAGCTCAATGAAAAGGTCTGGGGTAAGGCAGCTCAAATAGCAGCCAAAGACATACTGAGACGGTTCGATATCAAAGATAAAGGGCTGAAGGGTTTTGTCAAAGCCTTAAAAATATTCCCCTGGGCTTCAATCATAGGGTACGAGCTCGAAGAAACGGAAGACGAGGTGATCATCTCCGTACCCCATTGCCCACCACAAGAAGCGAGGCTCAAACGCGGTTTGGATGAATATGTCTGCAAGAATATGCATCGCGAAGAGTTCGTTCGGTTCGCTGAGGTGATTGATCCCCTCATTAAAGTTGGATGTGTGTTTGCACCGCCTGATCCTCATCCAGAGGATATTTTTTGTAAATGGAGATTCACTTGCAGATAACTGCATTGTTAATAAGATAAGGGTTTTTATCACTTTTCCACGGATTTTGGTATTCCTACATATCTTGGTGTTTTGTTCATATAATCCACATACTCATGGCCGAATCTCTCTATATTTTGCTTTTCTTCGTTTAGTACAGCAAAATGACTCAGGGCAACGTATAAAACGAAGTAAACCCACAAGAAGATATAGATAATTGATTCTGGGTTCCATCCCACTATAATTGTAATTGTGCCGAGGAGACAAATTATACCTGCCAGGACATGAGAGTGTCTGCTAACCTTATAGATACCCCAATCCACAACAACTTTCTTTTTCTCTGGATGCTCTCTCATAGCGATGTAGCCTAGAGCAAAAACTACTTCTCCAAAGACAATAATGGCAACCCCAATCCAGAAAGCCAGATTAATACTAAAGGTGACAAACCATGTCAATACCCATCCTACCAAGAGGGCTATCCAAAAAGCTATCACCCAAGCCTTACCTGGCCCCGGACCACTCATCCGCTTCGCTTTTATGATTCCAAAAAGAAGCCAACTGATAATAAACCATGCGACGTTCACAAAGAAGAGCCTAAACTACCAAGCCGTTTCTATTATTTCGTATTTACCTCCTTTCTTAAATAATAATCATCCACTGTTTTTATTTTTTGCCCCGAAGTAAGCATTTCGCCTAACGTTTTATATCCGAAGTTGGTTCGTATATCTTTCCAATTTGGCGATATATCCGAACAAGGTTCGCATGTACATCCCTCTGGTCGAACCTCCATCTTTAATCATCTTCCCGTCCTCTTATCCGTAAGTTATCCAACAGACTTTTTATCTTACCTTTATCCTTACATTACACACATGAGTATATATCCCTATCGTCTTTTTGTTCTCAGCTCTTTACTGCCCCCTCAAAGTGGAGTCTTGTCTTTCTGTCTTTTGCCACCTCAACCCTAACAACCCTCCTGAAATATTTCAACTCCTCTGTATATCCACTCTCCGTATCATCAACCACCATCCGGACTACGCCAAAGTCGCCTGCCTCCGCAATGGTCAATGCGCGAATTTCCAGTACTCGAACATCTTAATTCACATAACTAACTAATCAATCAATAACTGTCATACTATAAAAAAAAAACTATAGGTTTTGTATTAAATGATAAAACGCTACGCTTCGCCCAAATCTTGCCTATCGGCTCGTATTCGCGAGACGCTACATACCACTGCAAAAATATGCAGGCAAGGTAGTTTACAATACGATACAATAGTATCTTTTTATGGAATGAACTATTATTATGATTATGGCGTTGCCAAGAAAGGTAAAAGAGACTGTGGAGTGGAAACGAGCCAGTGGCGAGTTCTCGGTTATAACTGTCCCAGCAGCAATATTAAGCCTCAAAACATTTGCAAAGATTCAAAAAGATGCGGAGAAAATTTTAGGTGTGGAAGGCGCGGCGGTGCTATTATACGAAGTCGGTAAAGACGCAGGTAAAACATGGATTTCTCGTTTTCACAATGAGTGGGGGTTAAGAGAGGCGGAGAATGAATTTATCCAGGCGACAGAGGAATTCCATGCCGAGCTTGGTTGGGGAAAGTTCAGTATAGATATTGAGCACCGTACCATCAGCATTGAAAGCTCATTTATTGCGGTCAATCCCTGAGTACTTTGTTCAAATCATCGTAAAACCGTATCAATAATGTGGTCACATCATTATCCTCGTTCAACGTGAACGTTCTTATTTGTTTGCCCATTTTGCCTTCTTTCACGATGTTCATTTCCAAAAGTGGCTCAATTACGCGTGCAACGCTGGAGTGAGAAAGCCCGGTCTCTTCCGCGATGCCTGATAAATACGTTGTTGTGCCCCGATTTCTTATTAAATACACTAAGACAACGAGCTGCGCGTTTCTTCCAAATATCTTTTTGATTTCGTTCATTTAAAGCTTAGCGATAAATAGTCGAATGTATTTATATTTAGTGCTACTTAACTTTATGTTTTTCGGTTTTTTGAAAAACCGAAAACCTTAAATAAGGGTACATGCATATTTATGATTAAGTTCGTTTAAAAAAAGGCGAGCCTTGAGATAAAAAGGGGCAGTAAAGAGATGGGGAAAAGGGATGAAAAAAGAAGAAAAAAAGGAGGTGTTGTGGAAAAATGAATGGTAAAAGTTTGGTAGAAATGCAAATACCGACAGGCGAAATCGAAAACGAAAACGAGGATGAGCTTGTCCGTGATGGCTATTACGGAAGTAGAAGTGACGCAATCAGAGATATAATAAGGCGTGGAGCGACACATCTTAGGATGAGTTATCCACTGTGCCAACGCAGTTTGGACGCTTGAGATCTGCCAGCGTAAGGCTATGATGTGTAAGTACAAATAGATACAAGAAAGGGGGTTGAGAGGCTTGAAGAAGACCCTGCCTCTCTTCCTTCTATCTTTTATTCTTGGATTAATCATTTTCCCGCCTCCATCTTCTACTAAATATCCTTTTATTGTCAAATAGACTATATGCATAGAGGAAGAAGGCGTTAAAACACATGGCAACGCAAGAATTCAGTCTGAAAAGGGAACTCCAGAGAAAGGCGGTACACGTAACCTCCGTGCTGATAGTTATATTTTACTACTTTCTGCCAAA